>JAFYEQ010000385.1 GCA_017544185.1 Oscillospiraceae bacterium | reverse complement strand
GAGAACCTGGCTAAGACCACCGCTCTTGTAAATACCTGTGATATCCTGGGTCTCTCCCTGGAGGCAGAGGTAGGCTCCATCGGCGGCGAGGAAGACGGCGTCGTCGGTATGGGCGAGTGCGCGGATCCCGAGGAGTGCGCTAAGATCGCATCTCTCGGCGTTACTATGCTCGCAGCAGGTATCGGCAACATCCACGGTGTATATCCCGAGAACTGGCCCGGCCTCCGCTTCGACGTGCTCGAGAAGATCAAGGCTGCTATAGGTCCTGATATGCCTCTCGTTCTCCACGGCGGCACAGGTATCCCCGATGAGCAGGTACAGAAGGCTATCGACCTGGGCGTATCCAAGATCAACGTCAACACAGAGTGCCAGCTCGTATTCGCTGCTGCTACCAGACAGTACATCGAAGAGGGCAAGGACAAGGTCGGCAAGGGCTTCGACCCCAGAAAGGTGCTCGCTCCCGGCTACGAGGCTATCAAGGCAAAGGTCAAGGAGAAGTACGAGGTATTCGGCTGCATAGGCAAGGCTTGATGCTTGACCGTATCTTCGTTGTTGATAAGGAGCTGCCCTCACGGGCAGCTCTTTTGCTATATATGAAACACCGGATAACACGATATGTCGTAACACTTTCGTAGTGTGGGGGCTTGCCCCCACCGCTCCGGACCATTCAGCATTTGATCATCGTTTTGATACAGAAAGGAGGCTGTGAGATGCAGCATACAGGAACTACCACGCTGACCACGGACAGGCTGATGCTCCGCAGGTATACCGTCGATGACGCAGAGGCTGTGTATACCAACTGGGCATCGGATCCTGAAGTGATAAAGTACCTGACCTGGCCCGTACATACGGACGTAGATATGACCAGGAGCATTCTTAAAACGTGGATCGGTCTGTACAGGAACGACAATAACTATCACTGGGCCATCGCGTTCAAAGATACCCCCGATGATCCCATCGGCGATATCGCAGTGGTACACCTTGACGAAGAGATCTCCATAGCGCATATCGGGTACTGCCTGAGCAGGAAGTGGTGGCATCAGGGTATAATGTCGGAATCACTGAAGGCCGTCATGGACCATCTGTTCGACGTGGTAGGCGTGAACAGGATCGAAGCCAAGCACGACACGAGGAACGAGAACTCGGGCAAGGTGATGCGCAAATGCGGCATGATCCACGAGGGCACTCTTCGCAGCTCAGGGCGCGATAACATGGGGATATGCGATGAAGCCTACTACGCACAGCTTCGTGACGACCGCTGACAGGAGCAGCTCATGACTGCTCACTAAAATATTAACGAAATATTAAATATCATGTCTGCCCTTGACAACAAGATACGGATGTGGTATAATATTATGGTATTTGGTGAGCGAGCCATTAGCTCAGTCGGCAGAGCATCTGACTTTTAATCAGGGGGTCTGGGGTTCAAATCCCCAATGGCTCACCAAAGGCTGTCCTTCGGGGCAGCCTTTTTGTTCCCTGTCTGCAGTGCATCTGGGTCTTGATCGGGGGCTTGCCCCCACCGCTTCGATCAAAAAATATTGACATCACCGTATTTATGTGATATACTCATATTAAGTACAAATATCATAGATATTATACTTAATATGAGTACTTGAGGTGATGATATGATCATTTATCCAGAAGACATAAAGGCAGTCAGAAGATCATTGGGCCTGTCACAAAAAAAATTTGCAGAACTTCTCTGCGTCTCTGTGCAGACAGTATCACGCTGGGAACAGGGCAAAAAAGAGATAACCGGACCGGCAGTCGCTCTTTGCCGTATACTGGTATTAGATCCTGATATAGCCGAGCGTCTTGCAGTCCCTGTACAAGAGACGCCTCTCAGGCTCATGTATTATAAAAACAATATCCTTTGCACTGTGATCGACGTTGATGACAGACTTCAAAAGATAAAGATAAAAAACTATGCCGCAAGGATGGAAGACCGCGCTTTCGGGCTGGTAGAGGAGCCGAGTTATGAGCTTTACCGGCAATTCCTTGTCTCCAGATGCTTCCCGCCCGACAGAGATAAGATCAAGATCGAGCTGCAGAAGCTGAATATCCCGTTCTATGACCCGCTGATGATCATAGAAAAGACGGAAGGCCGCGTAGAAGGGGACCCTTACAGGATAGAGGTGATCAGGTCATGATACAGTTATCTGCATCCGAGCTTTGGGAAAATGACCGCAGATCCTCCAAGGGGGACCAGCTCAAGTGGAGACATGGCGACAACTGGTACAAGGCCGACTATCTGGGATATGAGGGACTGGCAGAATGTGTAGTCTCTTCTCTTCTTGCGATGTCGTCCCTCGACAGATCGGGATATGTCTGCTATGAGCCGGAAACTGTAGTGTATAAAGGTCAACACTTCAACGGCTGCTGCAGCAAAAATTTCCTAAAGGATGGAGAGCAGCTCATCACGCTGGAAAGACTGTTCTTCCTTAAATACGGGCAAAGCTTGTATACGAGCATCTTCCGGATAGATAATGAAAAAGAACGGCTGTATTTTCTGACAGACCAGATATCTCAGCTCACCGGTATAAAGAACTTCGGCCCATACCTGTGTAGGCTCTTTGAGATAGATGCGCTATTCCTGAACGAAGATCGTCATATGCACAATATAGCCGTTATCCTTAAAGCGGACGGGAACTATCGTTTGTGTCCTGTATTCGATAACGGAGCTTGTCTTTTATCCGATACAAAGCTGGAATATCCGCTCACAGGAGATGTTTTAGACCTTATCGGCGATGTCCGCAGCAAAACGATATCCCGCAACTTCGACAGACAGCTGGAAGCTGCTGAAGATGTTTACGGCCAGCAGCTGCATTTTGGTTTTACAAGCGACGATATACAAGATCTTTGCAGCAGCCTAAGTGATAAGACCGAGTATGATCCGTCGATAACAGACCGTGTGAGCATCATATTACGACATCAACGGCGAAAGTATGCTTATCTGTTCAGTGAATGACAAGATAGAGACCGCTCCCGCTCATCATCACGTATAAGACCGCAAAAGCTGCCCTTTCGGACAGCTTTCATCATTTCAGGTACATCACATATATCTGACAGGGATCGTCCTCGCCCCACAGGACAGGTATCACCTCAAATTCCTTGAAGCCCATGCTCTTGTAGAACATGTTCGTCCTGTCGTAGTCGGGATACTTTCCCATCCGGACGGTCTTGACCTGCAGGAAGGAATATCCCGCAGCAGCGGCGGTCTCCTTGGCCTTGTCCATGAGCTGTCTGCCTACGCCGCAGCGATGCCTGTCGGGAGCCACGCCCATGACAGCCACCTCAGCGGTATCCTGTCCCGTCTCCTTCAGGCATAGGAAGCCCACGTACCGTTCGTCCTCCTTTGCAGCAAGAAAGATCCATCCAGCACTGTCGCGGATATACTTCTCTCTGTTCTCATCTATCGCGAACCAGTCCCGCAGCTCCTCTAGTATGCTGCGGGCGATGGCTCTTTTTGTATCGGGGTCGTGTATCTGTACTACCATCTTATCTATCACCGTTTTACGAAATATTCCTCATACCATACCAGGAAGGTATATATGGTCCATATCTTGCGCCAAAGGTCGGAGTTGCCCCCCACATACTCCTTGTATATGGCAGCTATCTCATCCATATTAAAGAACTGCCCTGCTATGGGGGATGTGAGCAGACGGCGCACATCGGAATTGTAGCGCTCGTCGGCGAGCCATATCCTTATGGGCACGATAAAGCCCAGCTTCTTGCGGTATGCGATCTCCTCGGGGAGCACCTTGGCAGCCGCCATGCGGAAGGCTACCTTGTTCTGGTCTGCAGTCACCTTGTAGCGTGAGGGTATGCGTGACGCGATGTCGAAGATCCTGCGGTCGGTGAGCGGCATACGTATCTCCAGACCTGCCACGGCGGACATCTTGTCCACGTTGAGGTATATGTCGCCCTCCAGCCAGAGCTGTATGTCCACGTCTGCCATCCTGGTCAGAGGATCTGAGCCCTCGTTCTCCTCGTATATCTTCTTCACCAGATCTATCGGGCGCACGGAAGGATCGTAGTGCCTGAGCAGGCGCTGCTTCTCCTCCTCCTTCATGATGTTGGTATTTCCCACATAGAAGTTGGGAAGATCGTCGCCGTAGCGCTCCGCATTGCGGTAGATATTGTATCCGCCGAAGAACTCATCAGAGCCCTCGCCCGAATAGCACAGCTTGGTATGCTTTGCAGCTTCTATGCATCCCATGGTGAATACTATAGCAGAGGCATCGCCCAGAGGGAGCTCCATATTGTACATAACGTAGGGGACGCCCTCAAAGAACACATCGGGCACCATCTTTGCCACGCAGTGCTCAACGCCCAGTATCTCAGCCGTCTTCGCCGCTATGCGGGACTCATCGAACCTCTCCTCATCATATCCGCAGGAATCGGCGCGTTTCGCATCGGATACCGCCAGCACATAGGAGGAGTCCACGCCTCCCGACAGGAAGCAGTCTGCGCTCTCGTCGTCGGTCTTGACTTCCTTCATTATCTCCAGAAGGGTACTATGTATCTCATCCGCCCATTCCCATACCGCCTTGCTCTCGTCGGGAGCATAGGTGGGATGCCAGTAGCGGGTGATCTTCAGCTCGCCGTTCTCGAATTCCAGCATATGCCCGGGCATGAGCTTCTTCACACCCTTGAAGAACGTATCTTCGCCTGCGGGATATGTAAGGCTCAGGTATATCTGCAGCTGCGTCATGTCCAGCTCCTTGACAAAGCCGTCCTTAGCCATGATGTCGCGTATCATCGTGCCGTACAGGAGCTCCCCCGATGCGGTGATATAGTAGTAGAAGGGCTTCGTCCCGAACTGGTCGCGGAATGCCGTGATCTTGCCGTCCTGCTCGATGGCAAAGGCGAACATACCGTATATATGATCGGGCAACTCTGCGCCCCATCTCTCAAAGCCTTTCAAAAGTATGGCCTTCTCACGCTCCTCGCGGGAGAGCGTCTTGTCTATGCCCAGCTCATCGCAGAGCGCTGCAAAGTTTCGTATATGTCCCCTGTATGTCTTAAGTTCCATATGCTCCTCCGATCTGGTCGAAAGTATCTATCCGTTGTCAACTATTGTACACTATTTATAGCCTTATGTCAAGTATCACTGTGCGTATATATCAAGATCCTGTTCTCAGCCGATACGGACCAGTCCCCAGTGCTCCCAGCACCATCGGGATATACTGCCGTCCGTGGACATGATGGTCACTACACCGTCATCTCCGACGGACACGTCCTCCCCCGTCACGGGCATGGAGGATGACATCCATATGGCGCGGAGCCTGCTTTCCCTTGTCCTGTCCCAGTGGTATATGAACAGATGCTCGGAGAAAAGCGTCTTGTCGTCATCCTCCCAAAAGGGATGATGATCTCCGTAGCTGCCCTTCTTCCATACATGCAGCATCACGTCGTCACTGCCGTCGTGGTCGATATCCGCGAATATGCATCCCGCTACGAACTGCTCATCATCAGAGGTATAGCTCATATCGGGGGAGGATATACTGAGTATCCCCTCATGCAGATCCACCGTCACCGTCTCGCCGTCCATAGTGCGGGAAGTATGCATATCCTCCATGACCGCCCAGTCGGGTATATCGCAGCGAAGCGCATCACGGTGCGTCATCACGCCGCCTAAGAGCATCGCCGCTGCCACCGACAGGACCATACGGTCAATAACGTTCACCGAATACCAGATCCGAGTACCACCAAGGGTAGGTGATGCTCTTGTCTATCTGCTCATCGCCGGTATATTCGCCTGCATCGTTCGAACGGTCGATACCTATCTTGCGTCGCCATTCCTTATCGGTAAGACGTTCGGAGACGGGCTGTGTGAACTCATAGAAGGAATATGTCACGCCCGTAGCGAGCTTGAGCTGGCCGTCGACCTCCACCAACACGTATATGGTCATGGGACTGCCTGTTCCGACCTCCAGACACCGACCGTTGGGATCGGTGGCGATATCCGCCACGATAGCGGCAGGATGCTCTTGTGTACTGTGCCAGTCCTCGTCGGGATACCGCTCGTCCATTATATTGAGCCAGAAATGCTCCAACTGTCCGCCATAGGTGCGTATCAGCTCGAACTCATCATCTGTGGGCAGCTCTCCTGTCAGCTCCTTGCGAGCTATCGTCTGCAGTCTTCCTGCCAGCTCAGAGAGTATCCCCAGCTCCTCCTTGTCCTTTTCCGACAGCATACCGAAGCCATCCAGACCGGAGGATGTAGCCGCTACCAGCTTCTGCAGACGGCTGTATACCAACGGCTCGGGCTCTACATAACCTCTGTCGTCGTATTCCTCGAGCTCACCGCCGCCCATCTCGCCCATGACCTGCTTCGAGTAGAGTATGGTATCATGCTTGAGCTCGGTGTAGCTGCCTCCGAAGCTCATGAGGGACTTGCGCCGCCATGCATCGGTGCGCATGAAGGGCGGATAGCTCTCGTCCTTGACATCCAATATAGGTGACAGGGTATGCAGCCATGCGGAGTACAGTGAGCTCTCCCATGTATCGGAGGGAGCATTCGTCACAGTATCTCTCACCTTGGTCATCTGCTCGTCGAAATTGGGATAATCCGTGCTCCCCTGTTGAGTGAGTATATCCAGAGCAGTGTCCGACCCGAAAGCAGCGGGCACATCCAGCATATCAGGGAGCATTCTCTTCTGCTCATCCTCGGGCCTGTCGGGGTCCTCCTTCACCTGACGGTATATCAGCTGCGTAAAGCACGCCTCATCCACGGAGAAGCGCTGGCCCATGAAGCGGAAGCCCTTCTGTGCCGCATCATGCTCTTCGTCGCTGTCCGATGCCCACCCCGGCACTGAGTTTATCTGCGGCGCAGGCAGATCCTTATTGAGCTGCATCACCTGCTGCCACCTGGTATCATCACCCACAAGGTCGGTCACAGCAGCGCCCTTGCCGTACACCGCATCTATCACGGAGCGCATCTCGTAGTATCCTATATCATCGGCAGCTCCCGCGAAGAAGGACGTTACGGAATATACCTCCTGCCATCTCGCCAGAGCAT
>JAFYEQ010000384.1 GCA_017544185.1 Oscillospiraceae bacterium | reverse complement strand
GTAAAGCTGGCGGCAGGCGTGGTGGTGCTGATCATCAACTACTTCCTGTCGAAGCTGATCATATTCCGAAAGCGTGACGAAAAATGAAGAGAGCTATCCCTATACTTTTAGGTCTGGGCGCTGTGCTACTTACCTCATGTATACCTGACGGCCCCCACAGCGAGGTGCTGGAGAACGACCGTCCCGTGGCGGGCATGACCTTCGCGCAGGGGAACGAGCCATTTAAGGAGCATATATTCAGGTTCACGGGCACCGGCGGCGAGTATCTGGTCACCGTGTCTCCCGACGATGACGGGCTCACCATCGGCATCGAGGACAAGGACTATGAGCGCACTACCACGCATATCTCCCCCCCTGAGGGATACAGAGTATATCTCCCGGATCTCCAGTCGGATCACGCCGCAGCGGTGAATGTGATCTCCAACGACCTCACCGATGAGGAGATGCCGGGCATCATGCAGTTCACCTTCCTGCTGTCGGACGGGCCCGTGTCCTCTCCAAAGGTGATCAGTCGGTTCTATACCATCGACGGATCTGGACTGCGGGACATAGAGATATTCGACACCACTCAGGAGAAGGGGGAGCGCAGCCATCTGGAGTATCTGGACCGCGTGCAGCTCAACCATACCGAGCCCGACAAGTTCATATACGAGATAAGCGTGGACGATACGGACATATACGACGATCAGGGGCATTTCATACCCATCGAGGACCGCGTGAAGATAAAGCTGCTGGTGTTCGACAAGCGGTCACTTACCATGAAGATCGTCTGCCGCGAGATACGCGAGAGCGACCCGCTGTACTTCGGGTATGCATACTGGGCGGCGGCCAATACCGCAGCGCAGTACTTCACGGTGTCCCTGCTGCCCGATACGGATTATACCTCCGGCACTCCTACCGACGACGGCACATACTATACTGTCCAGTCCGAGCGGTTCAGGACGCTGGCAGATCTGTATATGTACCTGCTCACGGTGTTCTCCGAGGACAGGGCAGCCGAGCTCTACCGTGAGGCGCCCCAGGGCTACAGAGATATCGACGGCAGGCTGTGTACGAGGGATATGGTCATGACTCCCGACAAGACCCTTGGCACCCTGACCTTCACGGATATGTACATCACAGACACGACCATGCTGTTCTATTCCCGTCAGGTCAAGACCGACAGCGACGGCAATGTGACGGGATATACCGACGGCGGCAACTTCATCATAAGCTGCCGCGAGTCCGACGAGTGGCTGGTCACCGATTACAGGTATCCGTATTAGGGAAACGCTGGATAAATACAGTTTCCAAGGGCGGACACACAGGTCCCTGCAAACGGGAACGGGATGTTTGACGGCCGAACATTTCTGGTCGCTTGTCCCTTGCCCCTTGTCCCTTTACTGCGAAACAATGATATGGAAGCGAAAAGTCAGTATCATTTATAGTGACAGATATCCGCACCGTTCACGCGAACGGTGCGGATATTTGCTATCTTTTCCCGAAGAGCTTCCCGAAGAAAGAGCTCTTCTCCGCAGGCACCATGTCCAGCTTGGCGAAGTACCCGTTGGCATCATCGCGGGCGGACAGGAACTGACGGTACAGCATGTGATAGGGTATGCATCCCTCGGCGTAGAGCTGGGGGAACATATCGGGGGAGAGAGGGGATATGTAGCTGTCCCCGTCCTTGGTGAACACGTAGCACCACACAGCGGACATATACAGCGACGCATCAGCGGGGATGCTCCGCCGCTCTCCTATGGGGAGCCTCTCCCACATGGCGCGGACGCGCTCTATATACTCCGGCGTGTCGATACTGTCGAGACGTATGCTGTCGAAGCCGCAGCGGCGGATATGCTCGGCCCTTGCCGTATCTATGTCCACAGCTGCCAGCGGGATCTCTCCTGTGCCCGTACTGCTCACCTCAGCCCTGCGGTAGCCCGTGGTAAGATCCAGATGTATCTCACGGCGCAGCTCGTCTGCAGCGGTGGTGAACGTGAAGGGCGTGGGTGACTCCAGCATATCCTTCATGATCTCACGTATCTGATCGAGATATGCAGGACGTGTGCGTACAGCCTCGTCAAGGGCAGTGATACGCTTTAGAGCCTCCTCTGCCTCGGTCTGTATCTCGGGCATGGTGAGCGAGATACTGCCGCCCATCTGCCAGGTGCCCGCACAAAGGAGCAGTATCTGACGGCGGGCCAGCTGCCACGCGCTGCGCAGATCCGCCTTCTCTATCAGGAAGCCGTCCAGCACCACGTTCCGAAGCGCTCCGTCAGCGTCTCCCCTGAGCATGATGTACCCCTCGGGGACGCACAGACCGAATACGCATTTGCGCACCATCACCAGTATATCGCGTTCATCGTGCCGCGAGAACCGCGTGAACTTGACGCTAAGAGCGCGGTAGATCTCATGTATAACTGCTCTGGTATCATCCGACAGGAGCTGCCATGTATCCATCGACTCGGACGAAGGTACGCCCGTGTCGTCCCTCAGATGGAGGGCCTTGAGTACGATATGCATATCAGACCTCCTCGATGAAGCTGTAGGGTGCATCCTCTGTCCAGCCCAGCTTGTCTGCGAAGGCCTTGGCGGTGTCCGCCTCAGCCAGCATGGAGTATACGTCTATACCGCTGGCGGGTATCGGCTCCCATCCCGTTGTCAGCGGGTCAGCCTGTGACGCGGTATCTGCAAGGAGCCAGCGGTACTCGGGGTAGGCACCGTCTATGTCGTTCACCGCCATACGGAGCTCACGACGACGGACCTTGCCGCTGCGGTCCGATGCGCAGATCATATGTATATCCTCAAAGGGGTCGTGGACGGGCATAGGATCGGTGTCTCTGCCGTATACCGCGGTGATGTTGTAATCGGAGCGCAGGGACGGCGCGAATATCTCGGCCATGGGGCCGAAGAGGAAGTGGCGCACGCCGTTGCATGTGCGTATCTCCCGCATGAGCTGCGACCATGCATCGAAGCTGTCTCCCATTACCTCGTAGGCGATGTCGTAAGGAACGTCGCGGTAGGGGTCGATGATGTACTTATCGGGGATATCTATACTGTCGGAGATATCTCCCGACAGGTGCCGCTCATAAAGCGAACGGGGATCGCTCTCCAGCCACAGTATCAGAGACGGCGCCATGGCAAAGAAGAGCTCCTTGTCCTCGAAGGGAGCGCACAGCCCCTCCAGCGACCATATCTCCTTGCCGCGCACCTCCGTCATCCAGCCGTCGCCGTCGTGTACCCTTGTGGTGCGCAGCAGCGCACAGCAGTAGGGCGCAGGCATGGCTATGAAGATGTATGTGCGTCCCCACGGGTCGCGGGAGCCGAACAGCTCAGGATAGGCGTCGCTCAGGTCGCCCTCGTCGTGCATCCCGAAGAAGCTCATCATGGCGGACAGCATCTCGTCCGTGAAGTACTCGGGAGCGGCAAAGCTGCGGTAGCCCTCCAGCCTGTCGCGGCCGCGTCCGTATATCATAATATCAGTAAGCATAGGTGTATCCCGCATCAGCGTTGGTCGAATACGATCAGAGGTATGATGTATTCCTCGGGGGTGAGGCCCGCATGACCGCCGGGCATCATCTGAGCCTCATAGTGCGTGTTGAATACAGATACATCGGATACAGCCAGAGCGATGTAGTCGCCCAGCATATCTCCGAGACCATCCCTGTCTTTGCCCGTGCCGAACAGATGTGATGACAGTGCCTCCTCACGGGTGAGCAGACGGAAGCTGTCACCGAAATGTCGCTTGAATATCTCGGGGAAGCTGTCCTTGTATCGGTCCTTTACAAAGAGGGATAGGGTGCGGGGCTCGATGGACGGCATACGCACCAGACATTCCATGATATCGGGATAGTCCAGTATGCATACGTTCCTGCTGTCCATATGTCCATGGTCGGCGGTGACTATGAGCAGAGTATCCTTCAGGGATGAGGCCAGCCGCGCCACCTTCTCCTCGAGAGATACGATCACCTCATGAGAGTCTCTGCTCTTGGTGCCCGTCCCGTGCATGGTGCCGTCGGGCTCGTTCCAGTAGGCGTAGATGTACTTCTCACCGGGCTCGCTGCAAAGCGTGCTTATCCGGTCCAGCACTGCGTCGATATCCGCAGGATAGGGCGGCATGAAGGGGCTCGACCAGTACGCCGTGCCTCCCGCATCGTTTATCAGGTCGTTCACCATGCGGTAGGGCGCATACCTGAACGCCGCGTTGTAGTCGGCAGCAGGCCTTTCCTCCTCCAGAGAGCTCGCGTCCCATCCGTCGGCACCGGGTACGGCGCCCGGTCTCTCGGCCATCTGATCGGTATTGCGGTATACTGTCACGTTCTTGTCCAGCTGCGGGAAGTATACATCCCAGCCCAGCCAGCCGTGTTCATTGGGATAGAGGCCGCTGATCAAAGAGGTGGTGGCCGCCACGGTGGTGGGAGGGTATACCGAATGGAAGGATCCTGCCAGGTGGCTGCGGAAGGCTCCGTCTTTGTCAAGATGTTCCTCCATTATGGATATGCCCATGGCGTCGAGGAGGAGCACGACCACGTTCTTGTGTCCGCCGTAAAGGTATCTGTCCGCTAAGGGGAGCGTATCATGGAGCGTTGCCGCTCCGAACCGTTCAAGCACGGAGTTCGCAAGGCCGACGAGACAGTTGTCGTAGTCGGGCAGCGTGATATCGTTCATGGCCATATCCTCACCTCATTCGTACCACGGGCGACGTATCACAGTGTCACCGTGAAATGTATCTGTCCGTCGGACCAGTCCGACGCGATCGTTCCTTTGTGTATGTCTGTTATGCTCTGCGCCATGGAAAGGCCTATGCCGAAGCCGGGCTTGGCGCTGTTGTGGGATTCCTCGCCGCGGTAGAAGCGGTCGAAGAACTTCGTGGGATCCGTGCCCTCGCCGTTCACAAGGTCGTTGGACACGGTGACTACCGCCTTCTTTCGGACAGATGCCAGCTTCAGGGATATGTTGCCGCCCTCGTCGCAGTACTTCACCGCATTGTCCAAGAGTATGGAGAACAGCTCACGCAGGGCGTTCGGATCCCCCTTTACGGTGATGCCCTCGGCTATATCCGTGACGATGGTCTTCCCCGACTGGGCGATGAGCGGGTCGAAGGTGCCGCACAGCTCCTTGAGTACCGCCGACAGGTCTGTGTCCTGCGATATATCCAGATCTGCAGGCTCCATCTCGTCCAGCTTGGCGATGGTGATGAGACGGCTCACCAGCGTGGACAGACGCTGCACCTGAGCCAGCGTGGACTGGGTCCACTCGGTCTGCCCCGAGGTCATCTCGATCACCTCGGTATTGGCGGATATGACCGCCAGCGGGGTCTTCAGCTCATGACCTGCGTTGGTGATGAACTCCCGCTGCTTCTCGTAGGCGCGTATCGTGGGCTGTATGGCTCTGCGGGACAGGAGCGACACGATGATGAAGAACACCAGCAGTGACAGCGTGCCCATGAGTACCGACAGCTGCACCATCATCAGCTGATGGTACTGTCGCCTGGTGCAGTCCAGGAACACCGTAAGGGAGCATCCGTCCGCAGCGGCTTCGCCTATGGTCTCAGTCTCGGAGGGGCTCAGGGGACGGGTGAGATAGGCGTAGGTATTGTTGTCGTTGATGATGTTGCCCTTCTGACGTTTGCGTGACATGACCTGCTCGGTCATCTCCTCGGCCTCGGACTCGTTGACCGTGGCGATATGATCGTAGTTCGCCTGTACTATATTGCCGTTCATATCGGTGACCACCGAGAAGTAGCGCATCTCATAGGGGGTCTCATCCGTGACGCGGAAGGTGAACCTGCCGCCCTGGGAAGGGAGCTGAGGAGGCATGGTGCCCGCGTGTACCGAGAGATATGTCAGCATGTCTGATACCTCGATATAGTTGGATACCGCGTTCATGCTGTTGAGCATACATATAACGAATATAAGTATGATGAATATGGCAGACGTGGCGATCCCCACGAACCTCGCCCGCAGCCTGCGGATCATAGTCTGACCCAATATATCACCCCTTGACGTCAGGTCTCATGTGATGTATGATCTCACTTCCCGCCGTTTTCCTCCAGCCGGTACGCTCCGTCCTTGTCGCCTGTGATGGATATATCGGCGTTTATGGACACCAGCTTGTTGCGCAGATAGTTGATGTATACCCATACCACGTCCGGGCCCAGCTCCTGTTCATCGCTCCATACATGCATAAACAGCTCCTCCGTGCTGACGGTGCGGCTGCGGTTGAGCATGAGATAGCTCATGAGCTTTGCTTCACGGGCGGATATGCGCACACTGTTCTCCGCGGAAAGCTCCTGCTCGTCCACGTTCAGCGTGACAGAACCCGCAGTGAGACGGTGGGGCGTATAGCCCTCGGCGCGGCGAGTCATGGAGCGTATGCGTGCCAGCAGCTCCGCCATGGAGAAGGGCTTGGTCAGGTAGTCGTCGGCCCCGCTGTCCAGCCCCTCCACCTTGTCGGATATGTCCGCCTTGGCAGTGAGGAACAGGGCAGGGGTATAGTCACCGCCTGCGCGTATGGTGCGCAGCGCCGTGGTACCGTCCATCACGGGCATCATTATATCGAACACCATGGCGTCGTACCGCCCTGCCTTAGCGAGGTCTACGGCTATACTGCCGTTCTCCGCGGTGTCCACTTCGTATCCTGCATTGGTGAGCACTGCCTGCAGTGCTCTGGCGAGATCCTTCTCGTCTTCAGCTATAAGTATCCTCATCAGCTCTCCTCGATCAGCTGTCTTATCGTTTCCATAGACAGGTCGCATGACGCCATCTCATCCGCGCATCTCTTCAGCTCGGAGACGATGAGCGCCTGGTCTTTTATATCCTTTTTGTACTTCATCTTGTGCTCCAGTGCCGCCCATGAGTCCATGGCTAGGGTGCGCAGCTGTATCTCCGCGAAGAACTTCCCGGGGACGCTGCCGTCCGCATCGGCGAAGGGCGCCGTGAACGACACGATCATATGGTAGCTGCGGTAGCCGTTGGGCTTTGCCTTGGTGATGTAGTCCTTTTCGGATATCACCTCGAAGCAGGGCAGTGAGCGTATGTAGTCGATGTTGGTGTATATGTCCGACAGGAAGGAGCATATGATGCGTATGCCGATACTGTCATGTACAGCGCGGAGCGCGTTCTCAGGTGTCTCTGCCAGCCCGCGCTGCTGCAGCTTCTCTCTCATGCTCTCGTCGGACTTGATGCGTCCGTTCAGATGCTCATAGGGCCTTTTGTCCATATCCGAGCCGTCCGATGAGGGCTCTCCCCCGATCTCCTTGAGCATCATCCCCAGCACCTGACGGAGCGTATCTTCATAATTGCCGTAAACAGTCATCATTACCTCACCAAGTTCTCGTGACCGACAGCCGGTCAACTCTGTATCTATTATACCACGATCGCCGTGATATGTCAAGTGGAAATTACAAAAAAATGTTACCTTGGCGGGCCCGTCACAGGGCGTTCCAGTACACGAAGAACACCAGCACGCATCCCCATGCGTTCCCTGTCTCCTTCTTCACGTTCAGCATACCATATATGAGTATGATCGTGACCAGCATCTCTATGAGGGCATCGGGGGTCACGCCCACCGCACCGTGTATCAGTATGCACATGACGGCACATATGAAGGCGCCCCAGTCCCACCAGCGCAGCTTTGACGGCAGCAGCTCACTGAGCTTGTCCTGTATCACCGCATAGTTGAAGCCCTCGAAGAAGCCCCAGCAAAGCGCTGTGATCAGCATACCGATGACATTGGACGGGAAGCCGCTCGACAGCACCTCCCGCGTGGTGTTCACGTCGATGAAGGGGCACCATGGGTGTACGTTTCCCCTGTACAGCTGGTATATCAGGTCGGGGACGCAGCACATAAGGCTCAGCAGCAGGGCGGACAGGAGATGCTTCGTGTTGAGCCCGAAGCGGGTGAAGCTCTCTTTTCTCAGTATACATACGATCGTGATCCCCAGCCCTGCCAGACCGTACTGGCATAGCGCTACGGGTATCACCCGAAGCACTATGGGGACGGAGTTATCCTTTATCAGGCCGTTTATCGCGCTGCCGAACACGCCTACGACGAGCCCCGTCGCAAGGAAGGTGGCTATGCCTATTATGATAAGATCTGCGGTAAGCTGCTTTTTGCGTTCCTTGGTCGGTACTGTATCATTCATGGTATCTCTCCTCGCTCCGTCCTCATTCCGTGCGCAGTGCCTCTACGGGATCCTTCTTAGCTGCAAGTCCCGAGGGTATGAGGCCCGCGATAAGCGTCAGTGCCATGCTTATGGCCACGAGTATCAGCGATGCCTTCCAGGGGAGCACTGCTTTTAAGCCTTCCAGCTCGGTCAGACTGTAGAGTATGGCGTTGATGGGTATCAGCGCCAGAGCTGATACCAGTATGCCCAGTGCTCCCGACGTGAAGCCCACGATCAGCGTCTCCGCATTGAATACTCTGGATATGTCACGCTTGGATGCGCCGATAGCGCGGAGTATACCGATCTCACGGGTGCGCTCGAGCACGGATATATACGTGATGATGCCGATCATTATGGATGACACCACGAGGGATATGGCAACGAAGGCGATGAGCAGATAGGATATGCCGCTGATGATGTCGGTGATGGAGGACATCAGAAGAGCCACATAGTCCGTGTAGTGTATCTCGTCCTCCTCGGAGGCGCGGTCGTTGTAGTCGGAGATGGCGGCGGTGATCTCATCCTTCTGGGCGAAGGTCTTGGCGTAGATCATGATCGAGGAAGGATCGTCCTCGGTGGAATACGCCAGCTTGCTCATCACGTCGTCGTAGGTGGATCTGGAGAACTCATCGGGTATGAACTCGTCGTAGCCCGCAGCGTACTGTTCATCGGAGAATACCGTCATATCCAGCTCTGCTGCCAGCTCCTCGTCGTCCATCTCCTCCAGCTGTCTCTTCATGCGTTCGGCGTACTGGGCGCGGTAGTTCTCAGCCATAGCCTCGCGCATGTACTCCATGAGGGTATCGTCATCCATCTCGGTGAGGTATTCGGATATGGTCTCGGAGGATATGCCCATCTGCTCGGCGTAGCCCTGACTGATCATCTTCTCTACCTGGCTGCGGTCATAGGACCTCATCATCATATCCACCGCACCGTCTACCTCCTCGTCGGTGGGGACGGCTGCCAGAGAGCGGTATATCTTCGCCTTCTCCGCGGTATCTACAGTGTCGAGATAGAATACGAACTTCTCGGCCTTCTCCTCCACGGAGGGCGCGGTATAGCCCTCAGGCTCGAAGGGGAGCGCGGTGATCGCATCCACGGACTTGTCGGCCAGCTGAGCCTTGACTATATCGCTGTTCGCGGTCTTCTCCATGAGCAGATCCGTGAGGGCGGAGGTATAGCCGATATACCCGTTGGAGCCCTCTATGGAGCTGTCTCCCGTGGGACGGACGATGCCTACTATATCCAGCTTCGTGCCGATGTCGGGAGATCCGTACATCAGCTCCATGCCTGCATCTGTCTCGGTCATATCCGTATAGGGACCGTCACCGTCGCGGGTGTACTTCTCGCAGGGGAGCACCACCTTGAAGCTGTGATCCATGGCGTCCTCGAAGGACCATTCCACCTGACCGTGGTCCTCGATGGTCTCGCCGTTCATGACCCTCTTCATCAGCTCGCCCACCTTGGAGGAGTCCTTATAGCCCAAGGTGTACAGCACGATGTCGGGCATCTCGTTGTTCTGCGAGAGTATCAGCACCACCTCATTGGGGGCGGAGGGCCAGCTGCCATGTATCAGCTCGAACCTGTCCTTCTCGATCTGGCTCACCTCTGTGCCCTCGGATATGAACTCGTTGAGCAGCGACATATCGCTGAACGCTGTCATGCTGGAGGACATGGCGGGCACAGCCGACATATCCACTCCCCACGCGTCGAAGTATATATCCGACAGGTCGCACTTGATCACCTTTCCGGCGATATCGCGGGTATAGAGCTGCATACCGCTGTTGTAGGAGTACTTTATGGCGGACGCATTGCTCTGCACGCGGCTGTCGGTATCGAGGAACTCCTTGAACGCCTTCATGTTATTGCGCTGCATGGCGATGTTGTTCATGGTGTTGAACATCTCAAGGGACTGGGTATTGGAGTACATGCGGCTCTTGTCGGTGTGCTCCTCTTCCTTGTCCTCATCGTTCATCAGCGAGGAGAGTATGGCACCGGTATCGGCCTCCTCGCGGCGTATCTGCAGGGGATAGGAGGACAGGGTCTCCTCCTGTATCCCGTTGATATAGTCGTTTATGCCCGTGGACAGGGACAGTATCAGCGCGATGCCTATTATGCCTATGGATCCCGCGAACGCGGTCAGGAAGGTGCGTCCCTTCTTGGTCATCAGGTTGTTCAGCGAAAGGGATACAGCGGTAAGGAAGGACATGGACACATGCTTCTTGGTGGAGGCCTGCTCCTCCTCTTCCTCGCTGGTCACAGGGGAGGAGTCCGATGTGATCTCGCCGTCCTTGATGCGGACTATGCGTGTAGAGTAGCCCTCTGCCAGCTCCGGGTTATGAGTTACCAGTATGACCAGCTTGTCGCGGGCGATCTCCTTGAGTATCTCCATGACCTGTATGGAGTTCTCGGTGTCCAGTGCGCCTGTGGGCTCATCCGCTAAGAGTATATCGGGGTCATTGACCAGTGCGCGGGCGATGGCCACGCGCTGCATCTGACCGCCCGACATCTGGGAGGGACGCTTGTACAGCTGATCGCTGAGCCCTACCCGTTCAAGGGCTTCCTTGGCGCGGCGGGTACGCTCCGCCTTGCTCACGCCCGATACCGTCAGAGCCAGCTCCACGTTGGCCAGCACGTTCTGATGGGGTATCAGGTTATATGACTGGAATATGAAGCCGATGGAATGGTTGCGGTAGGCATCCCAGTCCTTGTCCTTGTATTCCTTGGTGGAGCGTCCGTTGATGATAAGATCTCCGGAGGTATACTTGTCAAGACCGCCTATGATGTTGAGGAGCGTCGTCTTGCCGCAGCCCGAATGGCCGAGTATGGCGACGAACTCGTTCTGGCGGAAGGATATGGAGATCCCGCGGAGAGCGGTGACCTCATTCTCACCGCTGCCGTATTTTTTTACGATGTTTCTAAGTTCTAACATATATGATCCTTTGTTTTGTTGCCGCAGGGACAAGAGCTGTCCCTCATGCGGCTGTTATCCCATATTATCCAGAAGTTTATACAGTATCTTATACAGTGTCTGCGCCTCTTCTGGAGTTATGCTGATGCATTGGCCCATGCGGGAGGGTATGTCCGCAGCTTCATCCCGCAGAGCCATCCCCTTGTCGGTGATGGTGATCATCATGTCCCGCTCGTCCGCCTTGGAGCGCTCGCGGGTGACGAGCCCCTTCTCCGCCAGCTTCTTGAGCAGCGGAGAGAGAGTGCCCGAGTCAAGGTAGAGTATCCTGCCCAGCTCCTTGAGCTGGATCTGCCGGTGCTCCCACATGACCATCATAGTGATGTATTGTGTATATGTAAGGTCTATACCGTCCAGATATGGGCGGTAATGCCTTATTACTTCCTTTGCGCACGCATACAGCGGGAAGCAGAGCTGATCTGATAAACGAAGACCGTCATGATCCATAGGAACACCTGCCGATAGATTAGTTATGTTGGATACGGGTATTTTGGTGGAAGGGACAAGAGACAAGGGACAAGGGACGATGTATCCCAGCTTTTGCCTCTGGTCGCCGATCGATAGCATATAATATGATTTTACACAATAAGATCGTGTATGTCAAGCGTCGATCTGCAAAAAAAATATGCCATAATGCATCGGTGATGATGCATTATGACATATGAGCTCTGCTGTCAGGTCAGTCCTTCTTGCCGCCGAAGATGCCTGCGATAGCGTCCTTGATGCCGCCTACTGCGTTCTCGCCCAGCTTCTGCTGTACTGCCTCGGCGATCTTGGAAGCGTCGATCTCGGTGCCCAGCTTGTCCTTGATGGTCTCGGCAACTGCCTTGACCTGCTCATCGGGGAGATCCAGACCTGTGATGCCTTCTATAGCCTTCACGGGGTCTTCCTTGAGCTGTGCCAGGAACTCGGGGTCGCTCTTAGCCTTGTTGACGATCTCTTCTACCTTAGCCTTGATATCCATGCGGGTACCTCCTTGTGTGTTGTTCTTAGATATGTCACAGAGTCGTGACCTGTCCTATCAGAAAGAGTCATGTACCGAATAGTTCGGTGCTTCCTTGGTGATGTATATATCATGAGGATGGGATTCCTTCAGACCTGCGCCTGTGATGCGGATGAACTTTGCACGCTCATGCAGCGCTTCGATGGTCTCGCAGCCGCAGTAGCCCATGCCTGCGCGTATACCGCCGACCAGCTGGAACACGGTGTCCTGTACCAGTCCCTGGTAGGGCACGCGGCCTTCCACGCCCTCGGGCACCAGCTTCTTCGCGCCCTCCTGGAAGTATCTGTCGGAGGAGTCCTTTGCCATAGCAGCCAGAGAGCCCATGCCGCGGTATACCTTGAAGGATCTGCCCTGGTATATCTCTGTCTCGCCGGGAGCCTCGTCGCAGCCTGCAAGGAGGGAGCCCAGCATAACTACGTTCGCGCCTGCTGCAAGAGCCTTGACGATATCGCCGGAGTACTTTATGCCGCCGTCTGCGATGACGGGTATACCGTGCTCTGCTGCTACGCAGGCAGCGTCGTATACCGCTGTGATCTGAGGAACGCCTATGCCTGCGACTACACGGGTGGTGCATATGGAGCCGGGGCCTATGCCGACCTTGATGCAGTCAGCGCCGGCGGATATAAGATCCTTGGCAGCCTCAGCGGTGGCGATATTACCTGCGATGAGCAGAGCCTCGGGATATGCGGACTTGATCTTGTCGATGCAGGTGAATATGTTCTTGGAGTGGCCGTGTGCGGAGTCGAGCACCAGCACGTCCACGGATGCGTCAAGGAGAGCCTTCGCACGGTCCAGCACGTCGGCGGTGATGCCGAGAGCTGCGCCGCAGAGCAGTCTGCCGCTCTTGTCACGGGCGGAGTTGGGGTACTGTACTGCCTTCTCGATGTCCTTGATGGTGATGAGCCCCTTGAGCAGACCGTTCTCGTCCACTATGGGGAGCTTCTCTATCTTGTGAGCCATGAGTATGTTCTGGGCTGCCTCAAGATCTGTACCTACGGGAGCTGTGATGAGCCCCTCCTTGGTCATCACCTCGCTTATGCGTATATTGAAGTCACGCAGGAAGCGCAGGTCGCGGTTGGTGAGTATTCCCACCAGCTTGCCCTTGTCGTCCACGATGGGGACGCCAGAGATCTTGTACTTGCCCATGAGCTTGTCGGCCTCGGCTACGGTGTTGTCGGCGGTAAGGGAGAACGGATTGACGATGACGCCGTTCTCGGAGCGCTTTACCTTGTCGACCTCCTCAGCCTGCTTGTCTATGGTCATGTTCTTGTGGATGATGCCGCAGCCGCCCTCTCTTGCTATGGCGATAGCCATCTTCGATTCGGTCACGGTATCCATGGCGGATGTGATGATAGGAGTATTGAGGTAGATGTCCCCCGCGAGCCTTGTCCGCAGGTCTACCTGTCCCGGTGTCACCTCCGACTTGCCCGGTATGAGCAGTACGTCGTCAAAGGTGAGCCCCTCTTTTCCGAATTTGCTGTTGATGTCAGTATTGAGCATAGCTTCCCTCCTCTTTCGAAATGATATATCAGCAGGGACACGATACAAGGTATGTAAAACACCGATCAAGACTGAGCGTATTGATCGGTGATCGTTATCCCTGCGTTTTGACGCAGTAACAGTTTACTTTTTAGCGAGGAGGTCTCTGATCTCGGTGAGGAGCACCTCTTCCTTGGAAGGCTCGGGAGCGGGAGCTGCAGCAGCTGCTTCCTCCTCTTCCTTCTTCTTCAGCTTCTTGCCTGCATCAAGGAGCTTGTTGGTAGCCTTGAGTATGCAGAACAGTACGAGAGCCATGATAAGGAAGTTTATTATGGCCGTGATGAGAGCGCCTATGTTTATCTCCTGTCCCTTGATGAGAGGGATAACGAAGCCGTCAACATCAGGCGTGCCTATGCAGCCCAGTATAGGGTTGATGACGTTTTCTGTCAGTGCGGTGATGATGGTAGCGAACGCGCCGCCGATCATAGTACCTATCGCCATGTCCATTACGTTGCCCCTGAGAGCGAATTCCTTGAATTCCTGCAGGAAGCCCTTCTTTTCGTCTGCCATAATGATCCTCCTTATTCGTGGAGCGCCCCCATATAGACTTGCAGCCGCTCCAAGTTATTACGTTATTATACCACATAAATGTGACGTAAAAATGAACATACATTAAAAAAATAGAATTCAATACACTATTTTTGAGCTCATCTTCGAAGAAAATTTATGGAATATGCACAAATAGTCGGCGAATGTGATGACGATGGCTCTCGTGCGCCGGATGACAGATGCGGGGGGCAGAAGGCCGGTGTCCGATGGTCAGTGGTCAGCCGACTTATTTCAGTTTCCCTATTGCAATTTTTAGTGATATGTGTTATAATAAGAAGAGTTGGCACGGATCGGGGGACAGATGTCCCGAAGGGTGCCTTTCTCAGGATCTGTATGGGGGGATCGGTTTGAAGAGGATACTGTATAAGGATCTGGATATATACAACGAGGACACCTATCTCCACGGGGATATACTCGTGGCAGACGGCATCATAGAGCAGATAGGCGACGTGGACGCTCAGGCGGACACGGTATATGACTGCTCGGGAATGATAGCCATGCCGGGGCTTTGTGATATACACGTACACTTCCGCGACCCGGGACAGACCCAGAAGGAAGACATCATCACGGGCTGCGCGTCTGCGGCTGCAGGCGGCGTGACGGCGGTATGCACCATGCCCAATACCTCGCCGGTATGCGATACGCCCGAGATAGCCGACTACCAGCGCTACAGGGCCAAGGATACGGGGATACACGTCTATCCCGTAGGAGCCACCACCGTAGGTATGGCGGGGGAGGAGCTCTCCGACTTCGAGGCCTACGCGAAGAACGGCATAACTATGGTGTCCGATGACGGTCATCCCATAGCCAACGCCGAGGTGATGCGCCGTGCGCTGGAGACCTCCAACAAGTACGATATCCTCGTAGCCTCTCACTGTGAGGATCTGGATATAGTGAACGGCGGCATCATGAACAAGGGCAGGACCTCCGAGGAACTGGGCGTGAAGGGAATAGACCGAGCCTCCGAGGACAGTATCGTCGCCCGTGAGATAGCTCTTGCCGATTCCTGCGGAGCGCGTATACACATATGCCACCTGTCCACCAAGGGCAGTCTTGAGGCAGTGCGCGACGCCAAGAAGCGCGGCGTGAGAGTCACCTGCGAGACGGCGCCTCACTATTTCATGTGCAATGATACGCTGCTCCTGAAGCGTGATGCGGATTACCGCATGAACCCGCCGCTTCGCGACGAGAGCGACAGGCTGGCCATAATAGAGGGCGTGCGCGAGGGCGTGATAGACTGCATCATCACCGATCATGCGCCTCATACCGCCGAGGAAAAGGCCATATTCGAGAAGGCGCCCAACGGCGTGGTAGGTCTGGAGACCTCATTCGCGGCGACGCTGACAGCCTTCGTACACACAGGCTATCTCACATATCAGAACGTAGTAAAGCTCATGTCCGCAGAGCCCAGGCGCATAGCTCACATCCCCGAGGTGCGCATAGAGCAGGGCAAAACGGCAGAGTTCATAATAGCAGACCCGGATCTGGAATGGTACGTAGAGCCCGATAGGCTCAAGTCCCGCTCCCACAACAGCGTATTCAAAGGACAGCTCCTCAAGGGCAAAGTGATGCTCACGGTAAGTGAAGGAAGGACGATATATATGGACGATATGTTCGGAAGGACCGCACGCAACCCCATCGACGTGCTCTGCGCAAAGATCATAGAGAAGCAGGATCCCACCGTGGTGGGCCTGGATCCCAAGCTGGAATATATACCCGACCATATCAAGCTGGCTGCTCTTGAGAAGCACGGCCCCGGCCTGAAGGCTGCTGCTGCTGCCATACTCCGCTTCAACAAGGAGCTCATAGACGCTATATACGACATAGTCCCCGCTATAAAGCCCCAGTCGGCATACTACGAGATGTACGGCCATCATGGCGTGAAGGCTCTGGAGAAGACCATAGAGTACGCTCAGAGCAAGGGGCTCTTCGTGATCGTGGACGGCAAGCGCAACGACATCGGCGCTACCATGCAGGCATACTCGGCTGCATACCTTGGAGACACGGACGTGTTCGGTCAGCAGACCGCAGCCTTCGGGGCTGACGCCCTCACGGTCAACGGGTATCTGGGCACCGACGGCATAGCTCCTGCAGTGGAGACGG
Source organism: Oscillospiraceae bacterium (assembly GCA_017544185.1). Taxonomy (GTDB): domain Bacteria; phylum Bacillota; class Clostridia; order Oscillospirales; family Ruminococcaceae; genus Huintestinicola. The sequence continues at coordinate 11,735 of JAFYEQ010000384.1, read as the reverse complement.
GCGGCGCTATATTCGTGCTGGTCAAGACCTCCAACCCGTCCTCGGGCGAGCTGCAGGACAGACGTCTCTGCGACGGCAAGACCGTATACGAGACCATGGGCGATATGTGCGAGAAGTGGGGCAGCGAACGCATCGGTGCCTGCGGATATTCTCCTGTAGGTGCGGTGATCGGTGCTACCTATCCGGATATGCTGGCCGAGATGAGGGCGAAGCTCCCCCACACCTTCTTCCTGATCCCCGGGTACGGGGCACAGGGCGGCGGTGCAGAGGGCGCTGCCAAGGGCTTCGATGAGAACGGCCTTGGAGCCATCGTCAACTCCTCCCGCGCTGTTATGTGCGCATACAAGAAGGAGGGCTGCGACGAGTACGACTTCGCAGGTGCAGCCCGCCGCGAGGTGCTCCGCATGAAGGAGGACCTGCGCAAGTACATCCCCACGATCAAGTACCCCGAGAGATGAGACGGTGATAGCCGATCTCTTGTTCACCTTAAGACCTGTAAAATTCACAAATTATAACTTGATATCCATGTACGGGTATGGTAAAATAACTATGTCTGCGGAGAGGAGGATCTGTTATCAGAGTCAGTCTTTTTGAAAGATCGAGCATACGCAACCAGATAGTTACGATGTTCCTGATAGTCATGCTCCCCACCTTTGCGGCAAGTATATTCCTGCTAAATGGCATGAGGAACATCACCCGCGACAAGTCCATAGAATCGGCGCTGGCCAAGGCGGATTCCCTTTCCTACTGGATAAGCGAGATCGTATCCAACGGTGAGCAGACCGCATCCACGGCTGCGTCGAACACGGATATCATAGGCTTTTTGACCGCAGGGTATGACGACCCGTCGTCCTACTACAAGTTCTATTCCGAGAACCGTCTGGACAAGCTGGTATCTCTCCCCGCGTCGGCGGAGAACGTATACGTATACGTAGACCGTCCCGGGTTCGTGTACTCATCGTCATTCATCAAAATGGACTATGAGATGCTGAACTCCTCCTGGTACAAGCAGGTCAGCAGCGGCACATCGACTGTGTGGGCAGTGGTCAGAGATCCCATATCCGAGAGCTACCGTCTTGCCTGTGCAGCGCCCATATGGGCGGAGGGCGAGATGCCCGGCATAGTCATGGTAACGTTCTCCAACAGCTGGATCGAGAACGTACCGCTGGATGAGGCAATGGCCTACTCCTTCATGCTCAACGGCATAGTGTACAACTCCGATGCGCCCAATATACAGCCCGGCGAGGATATGACCAACAAGCCCGACTATTTCACTGACAGCGCCTATAAGACCTTCGACAGCGACCTCTACGGCGTGAGGGGCTACGGCGTCGTCAAGAACATACGCATAGGCGAGAACGATCATCAGATCGCGCTGTTCCTGCCCAATGAGTACATAGCCTACGAGCTGGACAGGCTGTCGCTGATCTACGGCGGATACTGTGCGCTGATGGTAGTGCTCTCACTGCTGATCATACTCCTGTTCACGTCCACCTTTTCCACAAGGATCAAGACCCTGTCGGACAAGATGCACAAGGTGGCGGACGGCGACTTTAACGTGTCCTTCAACGACAGCGGCTCCGACGAGATATCCCTGCTGTATGAGGATCTGTCGCTGATGATATCCAATATGCAGAAGCTGATCAACGACAACTATGAGGCGAAGCTCCAGGGCGAGGCCATAAAGTTCACACAGATGGAAGCGGAGTTCAAGGCGCTTTCCAGCCAGATAAACCCCCACTTCCTGTACAATACCCTTGAGACCATACGCATGAAGGCGTATGTCAACAACGACAAGGAGACCGCAGACCTGGTAAAGAAGCTGGGCAAGTTCATGAGACGCTGCCTTGAGTTCAAGGACGCAGAGGTAACGCTAAAGAGCGAGCTGGAGTTCACCAAGGCTTATCTGGAGCTGCAGCAGGCCAGGTTCGGCGACCGCATAAACTATCATATCTATTCCGAGGTAGACGGAGAGTACATGATACTCCCGCTGCTGATACAGCCGCTGGTAGAGAACGCCTTCGTACACGGCGTGGAAGCCTCCAAGGGCGGCGGCAAGATAGACATACGGGTGGTATACCACAACGACTACGTATACGTGGACGTGGCAGACAACGGTCAGGGCATGTCCGAGGAGAAGCTCAGAGAGCTGGAGCATAAGCTGGAGGTCAGCGATACCTCTTCGGGCAAGAGCATAGGCATTACCAATGTCCATAAGCGCATACAGATGTACCACGGTACCAAGTACGGCATGAAGGTGACGTCGGTCGAGGGCGAGGGCACTACCATACGCCTCACGCTCCCCCGTGAGCCCAAGAAGGGACTTGTGGGCGGCTGATACCATGTGGATCACATCCGATAATACTACCATACGACCATACGACGAATGCAGAACTATCTACTGATCATATGGAGGGTACCATGCTAAAGGTCCTGCTTGTAGATGATGAGCCCAACGTAAGAGCCGGCATAAAGATGATGATACCTTGGGTCGAGATCGGCTGCGAGGTCATCGGTGAAGCGGATGACGGCGATGACGGGCTCAACAAGATAATGACTCTTCATCCGGATATAGTCATCGCGGACATAAAGATGCCCGGCAAGACGGGCATAGAGATGACCGAGGCTGCTAAGGCTCTGGGCTTCAAGGGCAAGGTCATAATACTGTCCGGATACTCTGATTTCGCCTATGCCAAGGATGCGATACAGCTGGGCGTGGAGAACTTCATACTCAAGCCCGTGGATGAGGATGAGCTCACCGAGGCCATAAGCACGGCCGGCAAGAAGCTCACCAAGGAACGGGAGCACAGTATCAGACAGCAGATCGGTAAGGAATACATCAACGAACAGATGATCATGGGCGTCTTCTTCGGCAACGAGGAGTACGTGGAGCGCTTCGAGAGCGAATACGATCAGCTGGGCTTCATGACTGCCATCATCGCCGATGCTGGTGATACCCAGGGCGCTGTATACTCCGACGTCCGTGCGTTCTTCGATTCCGTTGTGAACGTGGATCTGATACGCATAGACATCACGGGCGTGCAGGGCATACTCTTCAAGAGCTGGAACAAGAACGATGTATACGCAGTGCTCACAAGGCTGTACGATACTCTCGGCGGCAAGGTATACATCGCCTGCGGAGACTATGTCCTAGATGCGCCAAGTATACGCAATTCCTACGCCACTGCGGATCATCTGTACCGCTCGCGGTTCATATACGACAGCGGACGGGTGGTGACCACGGAGGATATACACCGCCGGGAGGAGGATACCCCCGACTATCCCGAGAGGGTATACGCCTTCATGGAGATCAACGACAAGACGAAGATGTGCGCTCTGCTGGACAGCTTCCGCTCGTCGCTCCAGTTCATGGGGAACACCCCCGAGAAGGCCAAGGTCAGCTGCCTCACTCTGGTGATGGACATACGCGCACGTATCGTAAGATCCGTGACCGACCGCAAGCCCGAGACGCTTATCACGGATAACTTCCTGAAGTCTCTGGAGGAGTCGCCTACTCTGTGTGAGATGGTGGAGAACATCAAGAACGTGCTCTGCGATGTGTCCGACCAGTGCTTCGCCAACTCCACAAGATCCAATATGGAGCGCGTGGTGCAGTACATCAAGACCAACTACGACAGAGAGCTGCGCCTTGGTACTCTGGCTCAGATATTCGGCTACAACAGCGCATATCTCGGCAAGGTGTTCCATCAGTACACGGGAGAGAACTTCAACAACTATCTCGATAACATACGCATCACCGAGGCGAAGCGCCTGCTGCGCGACGAGGACCTGAAGGTGAAGGAAGTGGCGCGTATGGTGGGATATCCCAATATCAATTATTTTCACAATAAATTCAAGGAGTCCACGGGCATGTCTCCGTTGAGCTTCAAGAAGCAGTTCGGCGGCGGTGCTGCCGATGAGACAGAGGAATAGATCGTAAGTATGTATAAATAAGGATGTTTTATCATGAGGGGATCATATAAGACATCCCTGTAAATAAACAGGAGGGATCGTCAAATGTACAAGATCGTAAGGAAAAAGATCCTTAATCCGACCGTCATCCTGATGGACATCGAGGCGCCTGCCGTAGCAAGAAAGGCAGAGCCCGGACAGTTCATCATACTGCGCACCGATGAGGAGGGTGAAAGGATACCTCTTACGGTAGGCGGCTATGACAGGGATAAGGGCACAGTCACCATCATATTCCAGGTGGTGGGAGCTACCACAGAGAAGCTCGCTCACATGGAAGAGGGCGACAGTCTGAAGGACTTCGCAGGTCCTTTGGGCAACGCTACGGAGGTCGAAGGCCTCAAGAAGGTGGCTGTAGTAGGCGGCGGCGTGGGATGCGCCATAGCATACCCCGTGGCTAAGAAGCTCCACGAGATAGGCTGCGAGGTACACTCCATAGTGGGCTTCCGCAACAAGGATCTGGTGATACTCGAGGACGAGTTCAAGGCCTGTTCCGACAAGCTGGTGATGATGACCGATGACGGTTCCTACGGTACCAAGGGTCTGGTCACCAATGCGCTGAAGGAGCTGATCGACAGCGGCGAGAAGTATGACGAGGTCATCGCCATCGGCCCTGTGATCATGATGAAGTTCGTATCGGGCGTTACCAAGGAGTATGGCATAAAGACCGTAGTATCCATGAACCCTGTTATGATCGACGGTACCGGTATGTGCGGCGGATGCCGTCTTACCGTAGGCGGCGAGACCAAGTTCGCTTGTGTGGACGGTCCCGACTTCGACGGTCATCTGGTAGACTATGATGAAGCTATGGTAAGGGCTGCGATGTACAAGCCCTTCGAGCGTGAACAGCATGAAGAGACCTGCCGTCTCTTCGGCAATTGATGGAGGTGCATGATGGCTAATATGTCTCTCGTTAAGCTCCCCATGCCCTCTCAGGAGCCTGATGTAAGAAATAAGAACTTCAAGGAGGTCGCTCTCGGCTATACCGCTGAGATGGCCGTAGAAGAGGCGCAGAGGTGTCTTGGCTGCAAGGCTATGCCCTGCGTAGGCGGATGTCCCGTAAAGATAGATATCCCCGGATTCATAAAGCATATCGCCGAGGGCGATTTCGAGGGCGCATATCAGGTGATCGCCAAGTCCTCCTCCCTTCCCGCAGTATGCGGTCGTGTATGCCCTCAGGAGACCCAGTGCGAAGGCGTATGCGTAAGAGGCAAGAAGGGCGAGCCCGTGGCTATCGGCCGACTGGAAAGGTTCGCTGCCGACTGGCATAACGCCAACTCTACCGAGAAGCCCGCAAGGCCCGAGCCCAACGGTCACAAGGTGGCTGTCATCGGTGCCGGTCCTGCAGGTCTGACCTGTGCCGGAGACCTGGCAAAGGCAGGATACGAGGTGACTGTATACGAGGCCCTGCATATGGCAGGCGGCGTGCTGGTATACGGCATACCCGAGTTCAGGCTCCCCAAGTCCATCGTTGAGCATGAGATCAACGGCCTGAGAGATCTGGGCGTAAAGATAGAGACCAACGTGATCATCGGACGCACGATCACCATAGACGAGCTGTTCGAGGACGGCTTCGAAGCTGTATTCATCGGCAGCGGCGCAGGTCTCCCCAACTTCATGAAGATCCCCGGCGAGAACCTCAAGGGCGTATACTCCGCAAATGAGTTCCTCACCCGTGTGAACCTGATGAAGGCATACAAGCAGGGCAGTGCTACACCTATCAAGAAGTCCGACCGCGTGGCAGTCGTAGGCGGCGGCAACGTGGCTATGGATGCTGCGAGATCCGCTCTGAGACTGGGCGCAAAGGAGGTATATATAGTATACCGCCGCAGCGAGAACGAGCTCCCTGCCCGTGCCGAGGAGATCGAACACGCTAAGGAGGAGGGCATCATATTCAAGACCCTCACCAATCCCATAAAGATACTTGGCGATGAGAACAGCGTGGTATGCGGCATGGAATGCATATCCATGGAGCTGGGCGAGCCCGATGACAGCGGCAGACGCAGGCCCATCAAGGTAGAGGGCTCCGAGCATGTGATCGACGTGGACTGCGTGATCATGGCTATCGGTACGTCTCCCAACCCGCTCATCAAGAACACCACAGAGGGACTGGACACCAACAAGTGGGGCTGCATCGTGGCAGACGAGACCACAGGCCGTACCTCCCGTGACGGGGTATACGCAGGCGGCGATGCTGTTACAGGCGCTGCTACCGTTATACTTGCGATGGGCGCGGGCAAGACCGCTGCGGCGTCCATAGATGAGTTCATCAAGCAGAAATAGGGCGGTCCCTTATGGGACGGCTATCATCAGCCGACAGTCAACTGTCGGCTGATGTATATCATAAAGATCACAAAGATCTCATCTTGGATCAAGGTTAGTTTAAGGTGATCGGAGTATCATATCATCAGTAAAGAGAAGACGCGCTCAAAGAGGACGTGACAGTATGATCGCAGTATTCAAACGTGAAGAGATAAAGTATATGCTGTCGCAGAAGCAGTATATACGGATGAGGGAGCTCATCGAGGGGCATATGGCCATGGACAGCTACGGGCTGACCACCATATACAGCCTGTACTATGATAATGCGAATGATGATATGATACGCAGATCCATAGATAAGCCCAGCTACAAGGAGAAGATACGTCTCCGCTGCTACGGAACATCCTCGGACGAGGACAGGACCGTGTTCCTGGAGCTCAAGAAGAAGTTCAGCGGTACGGTATACAAGCGCCGTGTGGCTATGACGCTGGCAGAGGCAGTGGAGCACGCAAAGAGCGGTATTGTACCTGTGCAGTCCCAGATAATGTCTGAGATAGACTACTCCGTGAAGCACTGGCAGGCCTACCCGAAGCTCATGATGTGCTACGACCGCATCGCCATGTACGGTATACAGGACAGCAGCCTGCGCATGACCTTCGACTTTGCCATACGCTGCAGGCGGGATGATCTGACACCGCTGTACGGCGACAAGGGGCATCTGCTCACCACCTCGGATGAGGTGCTGATGGAGATCAAGATCGCAGAGGCCATGCCCATGTGGATGGTGAAGGCTCTGTCGGAGCTGAGGGCCTATCCCGTGTCCTACTCCAAGTACGGCGAGTACTACACGAGAGAGCTCCTGGGTACGGATAAGGATCTGGGCGAATACTCCGTGATGATGAAACGGGCTATAAGCTGAACAGACCGGGAGATGATGACATGTTTACTTCTATACTTACATCCGAGAGCATAACGCTGGAGCAGTTCCTGATATGCTCACTGGCGTCCGTGGGCTTCGGTGCCATAACGGCGCTGAGCTATATGGTAGGCCACAAGTACTCTAAGGCATTCGTGGGCACACTGGTAGTGCTGCCCGTGATGGTGCAGTCGGTGATCATGATGGTCAACGGCAATGTGGGCGCAGGTGTGGCTGTACTGGGCGCGTTCAGCCTGATACGCTTTCGCTCCGTGCCCGGCAATTCGAGGGACATATCCTCCATATTCCTGTCCATGGCTGTGGGCATAGCCACGGGAATGGGTCAGATAGGCTTCGCAGCGGTCATGACTCTGGTGGTGTGCGCGGTGCTGATAATAGTCACCTTCGTGCCGCTGGGACGCGCCGATGATGACAGGCGGGACCTGAAGATCACCGTGCCTGAGGATCTGGACTTCGAGGGCGCCTTCGATGATATACTCAAGAAGTATACCACCCGTTTCGAGCTGGAGACTGCCAAGACTGCGAATATGGGCAGTCTGTATGAGCTGAAGTATTCCATCGTCATGCGCGGCGACAGCAGCGTCAAGGCTATGATCGACGAGATACGTACACGTAACGGCAACCTTACCGTCAGCGTTGGCAGACCTGTCGTACAGGAGGCGCTGTGATGAGAGATAGGATATACGCATATATAGCGGTGCTTGCAATGCTCACGGCTTGTCAGAGCGCTCCGCAGGACGCGCCTGCGGATACGTCGGCATCGTCGGTGCAGACCACCGCGGGAGCACAGGATAACGAGGATCATCCCACTATCACTGCTCCCACTGTGACGTCAGATGGGACTGAGTCCTCGTCGGATAAGACCGGGACAGATGCATCAGAAGAAGAGCTTACAAAAAATGCCGCTGTTATCCTGAGTGACAGCGGCATCACCATAGACGGCAGCGGAGCCGAGATCAACGGCTCGGTGCTCATAGTGAAGAAGGGCGGCTCCTACGATATACAGGGCTCTATGACGGGACAGATCGTGGTCGATGCAGGCAAGGACGACAAGGTGGAGCTGGTGCTCGACGGCGTGGACATCACATCGTCGGGGGACAGTGCAGCAATACTTGTGAAGTCTGCAGACAAGGTATCGGTGAAGCTTAAGAAGGGCTCGGTCAATAGCCTTTCAGACGGCGGTGCATCGGAGTCGGTGATATATTCGGATGAGGATCTTACCGTAAAGGGCAGTGGTGCTCTCACGGTGACGGGCGGCTCCAAGTGCGCCTTATGGTCAAAGAACGACATAAAGATAAAGAACGGTACTGTCACGGTCTCCACCGACGGCGACGGCATCAAAGGCAGAGACAGCGTCACCATAGGCGGAGGCTCGGATGCTCCCGTGATAGACATCACCTGCGGCGGTGATGGTATAGTATCCGACAGCAAAGACGACGGCAAGGGCACAGTGACCGTCACCGACGGTACGGTCGGCATAAAGGCAGGCGGTGGAGCTGCTGCTTCCTCGAAGGTGCATGACGAAGGATGGGGACGCTTCGATAGGAGCGATGAGACCGACACAGTATCCTCAAAGGGCATAAAGGCAGCCGCCTCGGTGACCATATCAGGCGGCACGATAGATATAGATACTGCCGATGACAGCATACACTCGGACGGAGACGTGACCATATCGGGCGGTACTCTCACCATAGCCAGCGGCGATGATGCGCTGCACGCAGACGGCACTCTTGCTCTTTCGGGAGGATCGGGAGATATAACAAAGTCCTACGAGGGCATGGAGGGCGCTGTGATACTGGTATCCGGCGGCGACTGGAGCGTACACGCGGATGATGACGGCATAAATGCCGGCGACGGTACCGGAGATATCATGGGTATGTTCGGCGGGAACTTCGGAGGCGGCACACCTCCCGACTTCGGGGATATGCCGGAGTTTAACGGCGAGCGTCCCGACTTCGGGGATATGCCGAACTATGACGGTGAACGTCCCGACTTTGGGGATATGCCGAACTTTGACGGTGAACGTCCGGACTTTGGGGATATGCCGAACTTCGGTGAGATGCCCGGGTCCGTCGGGACATCCGATAAGGAGGTATACATCCAGATCTCGGGCGGCAGTCTCTACGTATACGCCGACGGCGACGGTCTCGACTCCAACGGTGATATCACCATGTCGGGCGGTACGGTCACGGTGGACGGCCCTACGGGTGATATGAACGGCACCATCGACTATGCGGGCAGCTTCAGCGTTACAGGCGGTACGCTATATGCCGCAGGCTCAGCGGGCATGGCTCAGGGCTTCACGACGGTGACGGGACAGTCAGCGGTGAGCGTGCTGTTCACCACGCAGCAGAAGGCGGGGACGAAGATCGCGTTGACCACCTCCGACGGTACGACCGTAGTCGAATATGCTCCCGCAAAGGAATTCAAGTTCATGGCGCTGACCTCGCCCCAGATCACGGACGGTACTTATGTACTGACGGCGGACGGAGAAAAGCTGTGCGACATCACTGTCAGCGGCAATACCTGTGTCAATGACAAGGGCGAGACGGTGGAAGGCGGCTTCACGGGCTTCGGCGGCTTCGGTGGGCCGGGAGGCTTCGGAGGCGGGAGACCCTTCTGAGGACAGACGGTCATATCCTATATCCAGACCTTGGATAGACACAGTGGCATGGGGATAGCCTCATTTGAGATGTGGCGATAGCCACACTCTCTAGAGGAGAAAAGATGTATTTGTTCCTTGTCTCTCGCCTCTTGCCCCTTGTCTCTCGTCCCTCTGATCAGATACAGATCTCTATGCTGAAAACGCTGCCTTCAAGGGCAGCGTTCGCTGTCCATCCCAGCTTGTCACACAGGGTCTTCACTACATACAGGCCCAGTCCCGTACCCTCGGAGGTGCGGGAGGACATACGGTAGAAGGGCTCGAAGACCCGTTCTATATCCACAGATGCAGTGTCTGAAACGGAGTCGTATACCCGCAGCCTTACCCGTTCCCCGTCTTTGACGAGGGATACGCCGAAGCTGTCATGGGTATACTTTCGCGCATTGGACATAAGGTCGTGGAGTATCCTCTTTACAAAGACAGGATCGGCCTGTACCACTATGCCGTCGATGATATCGAAGTGAGTGGCTATGCCCTGAGCTGTGATCCAGTCGTGCTGCTCCAGCACCGCAGAGGTGAGCATGCTGCTGATATCCACAGGCTCTGTATGTATGTCTTCATTGCCGTTCTCGGCTATGGTCAGCTCGAAGAACTCGTCGGACAGCTCCTTGAGATATCTGCTCTTCTGTATGGCTATATCCAGATACTCCGCGTTCTTCTCGGAGAGCTCACCGCTCTTCTCGATCATCTGCATATACCCCAGCGCAGCCGTGAGGGGCGTGCGGAAGTCGTGGGATATTCCCGAGATCACGGTGCCCAGCTGCTTTTTGCTCTTCTCATACCCGAGGCCGAGAGCCCGCTGTATGTCGGTATGCTCATTGACCTTGACGGCGAGCTGCACTACGTCCTTGTCTGACCATCCCACCTTGACAGGTTGTCTGTAGCTGCTGTCCTTCAGCTTCTCAAGCTCGGCGCTGAAGCGGCGAAGCTCCCGCTTTACGGATATATACCTGTACAGCAATATAGAGACGATGAGAAGGCACACGCATATCGTTATGATGACTACTTCCATTACGTGTGCCTCCTTTGTCATATGTCATGCGAGGGGCTCGGGCTCGAGCATGAAATGTTTTTTGAGTGTGACATAGCCCACGATATAGTATGATGCGCAGGCGATGATCGTGGTAAGGATAACTTTTATGATGTATCCCTCTGTGATCTCAGCTCCCAGCAGGGCAGTCTGACCGAAGACCAGCAGCGACAGGGGAGACCGTGCTATCTCATACTCGGTGGATACTGCCATCAGGGTCATGCAGCTGAAGGCAGGGGCGAAAGATCCCTGCTTGAAGAGAGGGCTCAGGAACACGATACATAGCGTAGCTCTTATGCAGATCATACTGTATAGTATCAGCCTGATGACGGTATCCTGGTCCATATCCGTCTTCAGGGATATGAGCGCTGCGGCCAGCAGGTATATCAGCGTGAAGGGCAGGTATACCATCGCCTTGCCAAGGAGTATCTGATGAGGGCGGTACCCGGCCATGATCTCATACATGGCTATGCGGTCGGTGTAGGTAGATGTGATGATGATCCCCGGCAGCAGCATGGCGGTGACCATCATCCCCATGGATCCCGCGTTGGAGAGAGCCTCGGCCATGGTAGGAGCCAGTGCTGCGGCAGAGAACAGGGATAAGGATGAGACCAGTATGCATACCAGCACGGTGAATATCTTCCTTCTGCATATGAACTTCTGAGAAGCTATGATATCGTTCATTTCCTTCCACCTACCTTTTCGAGATAATACTCCTCCAGATCCTGTCCTTCCTCGGTCAGCTTTGTGATGGTGAGCCCGCTTCGGGAGACTGCACGGGATATGCCGCGCACATCATCGAGACGTTCGAATATGTGTATCTCCTCGCCGTGTATCACCTTGTAGTCGGTGATGGAGAGCTCATCCTCCAGCAG
>JAFYEQ010000383.1 GCA_017544185.1 Oscillospiraceae bacterium | reverse complement strand
TTCTCGCGCACCTTATCGGGCTCCTTGATGATGCTGTTCCCGCATATGAGCGCATCGCCCGAGGTGGGACTGATCAGCGTAGCTATCATTCGTATGGTGGACGTCTTTCCTGCGCCGTTCGGACCTATGAGGGCGAATATCTCGCCCTCACCGATCTCGAAGGACACACTGTCCACCGCTTTGATACCCTTTTTGTAGGACTTGGTAAGGTCCTTGACTTCTAATATCATTTTTGTATTCTCCAATATGCAGATGCATCCGATATTACTGTGCACCGCCCACGGATGATACCATGCTTATAGCATATATCACGTATATCACCACGAATATCCAGAATGTGGGACGGGTAAGCAGAGCCTTCCATGTGTACTCGCCCTTGCTCCCCTCGGGAACGGCGATATCGTACTCCACCATTCTGTCAGCGTCATTGTCGATCCACTTGTTCTTCAGCACGAACACTATCAGTGCTGCAAGACCTGCGACCAGCATGAGCACGTACCATATGCCTGTAACGGTGTCTGCGTTCTCACCTGCTATGGCAGTTATGGCAGGGCCTACCATTACAGCGGCGAAGTTATTGAGCATATGCGCTGCGATAGCAGGGATCACAGAGCCGCTCTTGAGCGCGAGATAGCCCAACACCAGTCCAAGGAGCGCACCGTTGAACATCTGATTGAAGTTGCCGTGCATGATGCCGAACATCACCGATGATGCGATCAGGGCGAACCTGCGGTCCACGGGTGCCAGAGCATTGAGCACGAAGCCTCTGCACAGCAGCTCCTCCGTCACAGGAGCCACGATCACGAAGTATACGAAAATCACCACATTGGCGATCATGTCTTCCGAGAAGCCCATCATCGAGGATATTTGTTCGTTCATGCCCGTCATGCCCGTGATATTAGTGATGAGGCCCTGTATGAGCAGGGATACGGACTGCAGACCGAGTATGCCGAATATGCCCAGCCCTATGAGCTGTACCTTGCGGGGCTTGGAGACCAGCTCCTTCATCTTGAATGCCTTCAGCGCTGCAAGAGAGATCAGCACCGCTGCCAGATTGCCTATCAGATAGCCGACGCCGTTGAGCGTATTCAGATACAGACTGTTCTGAGCCAGCTCCTTTGCGTGCTCCTGGGTCTTCTGCATCAGCTCTGCCTGCTGCAGCCCCGGTGTCTCGCGCATGAGCTGCGTAGTATACATAGCATTGGCTACGCTGGCTATCACGATAGATACTGCCAGTATTATCAAAAGCTGCAGTATCATGGCGAAGCATGCCTTGCCGTAGGAGTTCCTTACCTTGCGCTTTATCAGCACGGGATCCTCCGTCTGCATCGTCTGCTGCTTCATCTCGGCCTGTGCGCCGTATGATGCGTCCATTCCATAGTTATCCATATTTCCCCCTTCTCCTGCATCAGCAGGAAGTCGTCTTTGCGACCTTATCCATATCTTAAGTACAGCATCCTGTACTTATATAACTTCCATCACTTCTTCATGCGCTTGCGCACCCGCAGATAATACCCCATTATGCGGGCGAAGAATACCAGATACTCCACCATCAGCAGAGCGTATACCACAAGGAACGTGAGCATCGCCGGCAGTGTATCATCGGTGCCGATCTCCGTGAGGTACAGCGCCACGATAGATATCACTACAGGTATCATCGCGCCGATGGATATACCGAACGTGATCGCGAACCTCTTTGCACGAGCATACTCGCTCTCGATGTCAGAGTAGAACTCGGGACGTGTGTCCTCATCGTCCCAGCGTTTCGACCATATAGAGAAGCCCATGGTGCGGGTCACTGACGTGAACTCCAGCTTCCAGCCCTCTTCCTTGGTCATCTCGTAGTACTCATCGCTGGAATGGTTCTGATAGTCCACTGCGAAGCGCAGCTTCGCGGGACCGTCCTCCTTGAGAAAATAGAACGTAGAGCCCATGGGATCGAAGCGGTAGAAGACCCAGCCATCAAGGGCCATCTTCTCCACCCATTCCTCCGCCTTGTCGGGAGCGTAGAACCACCCGAGCTTCAAAACGGCCTTCATGCGGCCTTCCTTGATCATACGTCTCTCGGTCTTCTTGTCGTATGCGAAGTTCTCCTTGGGTATGGTCTTCATATACCCGCCCAGCTCTATGTCGGACTTGGGCATCTTTTTGCCGCCGACGGCAAAGTGTACCCATGTGGCTATGACGGCCAGCATAGCTGTCAGCACCACAGCCTCCCCGATGGAGAACAGCTCTGCCAGGGACTTGGCGTAGTCTATAGATGCCATCCACATGCCGAGGAAGTACCCGAAGAACGCCATCAACAGCAGGAAGAAGATCATCTTGATGATCGAATGGATCTTCTTGTGAGCCGCGTAGGATATGGGCTCCAGATCCTTCTCCGTGGCAGCCACGTAGAACACTTTCCCCTGATACAGGCACTCCCAGCCCTTCTCCGAGGCCCCTTTGGTAACGCCGCCCTTTTCAAGCACTATGCGGTGATGCACATGACGGGGAGAGGACTCCTCGAAAGTGCATACCCCGAAGAAGTTCATGGAGGTGAGCCTCCAGCCCTTCTCGGCCAGTACATCCAGCTGCTTCTCCGATCCCACAGGATCTGCGATCCACATCGGACAGCATTTCGTCATATCAGGCACCTCCCCGCACAGTGCGGATATTTTCGTATACGTTCTTTATCCGCTCTATCTCGCGGTCTAAGATCTGCGCCCCGTCCTCGGTGCGTTCATATACAGTACGCTTGTCTGTATTGTCATAGACGGCGATGAGCCCGTCCTTCTGCATCTTTGTCAGAGTGCCGTATATGGTGCCGCTGCCGAGCTTTATGCGGTCATTGGTGAGCTCCGCCACATACTTGGATATACCGTAGCCGTGTCTTGGCTCTCCCAGGGAGAGCAGTATGTACAGCGCGGTCTCCGTCATGGGCAGATAGCTCTTGATGAGTTTATCCATATCAGCCAAGCTATCACCCTCTCATCCAAAGAGCCATTTGCGCTTGCCGTTCTTGTTCCTGGGATACTCACGGACGCGCACCACGTACTCCAGGTTTATAGTCTGCATCTCACTGTAGTCCAGCCCCTTCACCACGGCCCATCCGTTATCCACGCTCTCCAGCGTGCCGGATATGCCGCCGCTCCCGGACACAGTGTCGATGATCACTTCTTTGCCTACGAACTCTCTTATCATGTCCTCCATGATCCTTCTGCCTTTCTTCCTGCGGTGGGTCAGTACCGCCGCTACCATCATCCTCTTCCTGGCCATCAGCACGATGAACAGGACGATCATACATACGAGCCAGGTACCCATACGCCCTCCGTCAGAAGCTGTAGAGATGGAGCACGTACTTGAGCACCGAGCAGATCAGCACGGCTGCGATGACCACAGCACCTACCGTCTGCCCCATGCGCAGCACCCTGCGCCCCTGCTGCTCCTCCATGTCCTTGTCACACTTCATCGCCGCAGTGACGGGCAGTACAGCCCATATCAAGCCGGCAGGCGGTGTCAGCACTGCTGTAAGTATGCCTGTCACGGCACAGCATATCATATACCCCTTGATGATATCCGGCATACGGATATCGTTCTTATCCCCCATCATACCGCCGCCTCCCTTCACGAACAGGTGCGTATCAGCCCAGGTCCATCTGGCCCATTATGGTGATCGTGGCGTAGATCCACATACCTACGGATACTACAGTACCGAGGATGCTGCATATGAGGCCCGGGGTGA
>JAFYEQ010000382.1 GCA_017544185.1 Oscillospiraceae bacterium | reverse complement strand
GGACGGGCGAAGTATATATACTCGAATATACATACCCGCCTTGGTGCGGTGCAGCAGTGCTCCTTCCGGGATACTATCCCGTCCGAGGTGAACACCAGCATCTCGCCCGGGTCTATGTCCCGTATGAAGGTGCCTCCCACGGTGGTGATGCCGCAGCTCTCCGAGGAGACCACATAGCTCCCGTCGGGAAGCCTGCCGTAGCACAGCGGTCTGAACCCGTGAGGGTCTCTCGCGGCGATCAGCTTCGAGGGGGATACTATCACAAGTGAATAGGCTCCCTCTATCGTGTCCATCGCAGCGGATACCGCATCCTCTATGGAGGGGAGCTTCAGTCGCTCCCTCGTGATGATATACGCTATGATCTCTGTATCCGAAGTGGTGTGGAATATGGCACCGCTGAGCTCCAGCTTTGTCCGCAGCGCCTGTGCATTGGACAGGTCGCCGTTGTGGGCTATGGCCATACGCCCCTTCTGATGGTCGACGACTATGGGCTGAGCGTTGCGGCGCTCATTGCCGCCCGTGGTGGAGTACCGCACATGACCTGCGGCGATGTTGCCCTTCGGTATCTGTGACAGTACCAACGGTGTAAACACATCTCCCACCAGACCCATATCCTTATGGACCGTGATGACTCCGTCATCGCACACCGCTATGCCGCAGCTCTCCTGTCCCCTGTGCTGCAGGGCGTAGAGCCCGTAGTAAACGGTATCTGCCAGAGCTGAACGTCCGGATGACCATATCCCGAACACACCGCATTCTTCGTGAAGGCTGCTCATGATCCGCTCCTCATCAGGAACTCGTCCACCTCGGCAGCGCAGTCCCTGCCTTCGCGTATCGCCCATACCACAAGGGACTGACCTCTGTGCATATCCCCCGCGGTGAATACCTTGGGAACGTTAGTGCTGTAACGTCCTGCATCTGTCATGACTGCACCGCGCTTGGTGAGCTCCACGCCGAAGGCCGATGTGACAGTGGTCTCGGCTCCTACGAAGCCTGCTGCTATGAGGACTATATCCGCAGGTACGATCTGCTCGCTGCCCGCGATCTCCTCGGGCTTACCGTTGGCAAATGAAAGGCTCACGGTCTCTACCGCTTTGAGCTTGCCCGCATCGTCTGCGATGAAGCGCTTGACTGTCTTCTGATACAGTCTGGGGTCTCTGCCGAACACCGCGATGCTCTCCTGTTGACCGTAGTCTGTCTTGAGCACCTTCGGCCACTCGGGCCAGGGATTGGACGCCGTCCTCTGCTCGGGAGGCTTGGGCATCATCTCCAGCTGTATCACGCCCTTGCAGCCCTGTCTGATCACGGTGCCCACACAGTCATTGCCCGTGTCGCCGCCGCCTATGATCACTACGTTCCGGTACTTGGCATCCATATGTTTGCTGCCCGAGGTCTTATTTCCCAGCAGTCCCTTGGTCGCTGCCTTGAGGAAGTCCACTGCGAACCATATCCCCCGGGCGTCCCTGCCCTCCGCCTTGATATCGCGGGGGACGGTGCTGCCGCAGGCCAGTACTACCGCATCATATCCCGAGATGATCTTCTCGGCCGATACGTCCTTGCCGACCTCGGTATCACACTTGAATACTACGCCTTCTTCCTCCATGAGGTGTATGCGGCGCATCACTATATCCTTCTCGAGCTTCATGTTCGGTATGCCATACATCAGCAGTCCGCCGGGCCTGTCCTCGCGCTCGTATACCGTGACGCTGTGGCCGTACCTGCAGAGCATCTGGGCACAGGCGAGGCCCGAAGGTCCCGAGCCTATGACCGCAACGGTCTTGCCTGTACGCTCTATGGGAGGACACGCCTTGATATGTCCGCCGGCGAAGGCCTTCTCGATCACCGCCAGCTCGTTCTCCCTGACTGTGACCGCATCACCGTGCAGGCCGTTGGTACAAGCCTTTTCGCACAGTGCGGGGCATACCCTTCCGGTGAATTCCGGGAAGGAGGAGGTCAGCAGCAGTCTGTCCGCTGCTTCGTCCCACAGTCCGCGGGCTATGAGCGCGTTCCACTCGGGGCAAAGGTTCCCCAGCGGGCACCCCGCGAACATACCGCCCAGCATCACGCCCGACTGACAGTAGGGCACGCCGCAGTTCATACACCGCGATGCCTGTTCCTGCCTTGCCTTATCGTCAAGATGAGCATGAAAACAACTATATGTACCTATCCTGTCGAAAGGCTCCAGAACGGGATCGTCCTGCCTTTCGTATCTCATAAAGCCGTCTTTCATCTCATCACCCTCTCCGCATCAGTTCGAACGCTTTGACCTGTGCCTCTTCGGCATCGTCGCCCTCTGATATGAACTGCTGTGTCAGCTCGGTGATCCTCTTGTAGTCATGAGGTATTACCTTCTTGAACTTCGGCAGATACTCATCCAGCTCTGAGAGTATCCTTCTTGCAAGAGGCGAGCCTGTATATCTTATATGCTCCTCTATGAGCTTTGTCAGCTTGTGCTTGTCCTCATCGGTCTCAACATGGTAGTACCCTACCAGCGAACGGTTGAGCTTGGTATAAAGATCGTTGTCTTCGTCGAGCACATAGGCTACGCCGCCGCTCATACCTGCTGCGAAGTTCTTGCCGACCCCGCCGAGTATGACTGCTGTACCGCCTGTCATATACTCACATCCGTGGTCGCCCGTGCCCTCGACTACTACATCGGCACCAGAGTTCCTCACGCAGAAGCGTTCGCCTGCCACACCGTTTATGAATGCCTTGCCCGAGGTGGCACCGAAGAGCGCCACATTACCTATGATGATGTTCTCCTCGGGAGGGAGCCCGAAGCCCTTGGGCGGATATACCGCCAGGACGCCGCCTGAAAGTCCCTTACCGAAGTAGTCGTTGGAGTCGCCCTCCAGCTTTATGGTAAGTCCCTTGGGGATGAACGCGCCGAAGGACTGTCCTCCTGCGCCCTTGGCGTCTATCACGTAGCCGTCTTCGGGAAGATCTATACCGTGCTGGGTGATGTAGGATCCGAGCAGTGTACCGAAGGTGCGGTCAAGATTGCTGATCTCTACCTGTATACCGTCCTTGCTGCCCTTGCGCTGCTCGAAGGCGGGTATCAGTACTCTCTCGTCTATGGTCTTGTCCAGCTCCATATCCGCAGAGCATCCTGCTACATGGTGTACCGCATACACGGGCTGGCCCAGGATCTTGTCCAGATCTATGGTGCTGTCCGCCTTCTGGCGGAGGAGATCTGTGCGTCCTACCAACTCGTCCACTATGCGCACGCCCAGCCTTGCCATATGCTTGCGCATCTCCTCGGCTATGAAGCGCATAAAGTTGATCACGTACTCGGGCTTGCCCTTGAAGCGCTTGCGAAGCTCGGGATCTTGTGTAGCCACGCCTACCGGACAGGTATCGCGGTCGCATACTCTCATCATCACGCAGCCCATGGTCACCAGCGGAGCAGTAGCGAAGCCGAACTCCTCAGCGCCCAGACAAGCGGCTATGACCACATCTCTGCCTGTCATGAGCTTGCCGTCGGTCTCTATGGAGATCCTCTCACGCAGACCGTTGCGCACCAGCGTCTGATGTGCCTCGGCCAGACCCAGCTCCCAAGGGAGCCCTGCGCCGTGTATCGAAGAGTAGGGTGCAGCGCCCGTGCCGCCGTCGTGTCCCGATATGAGCACCAGTCCTGCGCCTGCCTTAGCTACGCCTGCTGCGATAGTGCCTACTCCGGCCTCGGATACCAGCTTTACGGATATCCTCGCATCCTTGTTGGCGTTCTTCAGATCGTATATCAGCTGCGCCAGATCCTCGATGGAGTATATATCATGATGGGGGGGAGGCGATATCAGTGCCACGCCGGGAGTGGAGCGCCTGGTCTTTGCGATCCAGGGATGCACCTTGCCGCCGGGCAGATGACCGCCCTCGCCGGGCTTTGCGCCCTGAGCCATCTTTATCTGTATCTCCTTAGCGGAGCAGAGGTATTCGCTGGTCACACCGAAGCGTCCCGATGCCACCTGCTTTATGGCAGAGCATCTGTCGTTGTCAGTGCCCTTTGAAAGTATCCTCTCGTCGTCCTCGCCGCCCTCGCCGCTGTTGGACTTGCCGCCGATGCGGTTCATGGCTATAGCCATGCACTCATGCGCTTCCTTGGATATAGATCCGTAGGACATGGCGCCCGTCTTGAAGCGGTGCATTATGCTCTCGGCGCTCTCCACCTCTTCGAGAGGTATGGGCGTATCTGCATACACCAGCTCCATGCAGGAGCGTATGGTGATATGTCTGTCATCCCCGTCTATTATGGATGAATATTGTTCAAAGAGGGACATATCCTCGCGCCATACCGACTGCTGGAGCAGATGTATGGCTCTGGGATCGTAGAGATGATCCTCGCCTCCCGCTCTGCGTCTTTGGTAGCCCACATCGGGAAGAGCGTTCTGTATGATATTGGCGTTGGGGGCGAAGGCGTTCTTATGGAGCCGTCTGGATCGCTCCTCTATCTCCTTGAGCCCGATGCCGCCTATGCGGCTTATAACGCCCGGGAAGTATTTCTCTGTTACTTCCTTGGAAAGTCCCAGCGCCTCGAATATCTTGGAGCCCTGATAGGACTGTATGGTAGATATGCCCATCTTGGCTGCGATCTTGACTATGCCGGATACAGCCGCCTTGATATAGTCATCCACTGCCAGCGAGTAGTCCTTGTCTATCTGTCCCTTCGCGATCAGGTCGTGTATACTGTCAAGAGCGAGGTAAGGGCATACAGCTCCTGCACCGAGACCCAGCAGTGCAGCAAAGTGATGTACCTCGCAGGGCTCACCGCTCTCGACGATGATGGACATGGCCGTGTTCATCCTCGTGCGTACCAGATAGGACTGGAGCGCTGATACTGCCAGAAGTGAGGGTATCGCCAGATGATCTTTATCTGCTCCCCTGTCGGTGAGTATAAGTATCACCGCATTCTGCTCATGTGCTCTGTCTGCCTGTTCGTACAGACCGTTTATGGCCTGCTCCAGCGTCATATCCGGGGTATACAGCATGGAGATGTCTGCGCTCTTGAACCAGTCGGATGCGGTATGTCTGATCTTCAGCATATCCGCCTTGGTGAGCACCACATTGTGTATCTTCAGTACTCTGCAGTTGTTCTCGTCCTCGCGGATCATATTCCCCTTGAAGCCGAGGTATACAGCTGCGGAGGTGACTATCTTCTCACGTATACTGTCTATGGGAGGGTTAGTTACCTGTGCGAACATCTGCTTGAAGTAGTCGAACAGGGGCGGATCCTTCTTGGAAAGTACTGCCAGAGGCTTGTCCGTACCCATAGAGCCTATGGGCTCGCCGCCGTTCTCTGCCATGGGTATGATGATGGATGAGAGCTGCTCGTAGGTGTACCCGAAGTACTTCTGGAGCCTCAGCAGCTCATCGCCGTCATGGACGATGGTCTTCATGTTCGGGCTCTTGAGATCCTTGAGCCTCAACAGGTGCTTGTCGATCCATTCGCCGTAGGGCTTGCCGTGGGCGAAGGCATCCTTGATCTGATCGTCATAGAGTATCTTTCCCTGCACGGTATCGCATACGATCATCTTGCCGGGATGCAGACGCTCCTTCTTTATTATATGTGACTGATCTATTGCCAGAGCTCCTACCTCTGAGGAGAGTATGAGCTCGTCGTTGTCTGTGAGATAGTATCTCGAGGGACGAAGTCCGTTCCTGTCGAGCACCGCTCCGCATATATCACCGTCGGAGAATATGATCGACGCAGGACCGTCCCAGGGCTCCATCTGAGCCGCATAGTACTGATAGAAGGCTCTCTTCTCGCGCGACATATTGTCATCGTGCTGCCAGGGCTCCGGTATGCACATGGTGACTGCAAGAGGAAGGGGCACGCCGCACATCTGCATGAACTCCAGAGTATTATCGAGCCTTGCGGAGTCGGAACCTGTTACATCTATAAAGGGGAATATATCCGGGAACCTTTCCTCCAGATGATCAGAATGGAGTATGCTCTCACGGGAGAGCATCTTGTCCACGTTGCCTGTGATGGTATTGATCTCTCCGTTATGCACCATAAGGCGGTTGGGATGAGAACGCTTCCAGGAGGGCTCGGTATTGGTGGAGAAGCGGGAGTGTACGAGCGCTATGGCGCTGGTGTACTGTCCGCAGCTCAGGTCGTCATAGAAGCGGCGGAGCTCACCTACCAAAAACATGCCTTTGTATACTATCGTCCTGCCGGAGAGAGAGCATACATATGTATCCTTGTCCTGCTTCTCGAAGATCCGTCTTGCCACGTAGAGCCGTCTGTCGAACTCGATGCCCTTCTCGCAGCTGCGGGGCTTATCTATAAAGGCCTGATATACCTCGGGGCAGCTCTCTCTTGCTCTGTCACCGAGTATCTCGGGATGTACGGGCACCTTGCGCCAGAACAGAAGATCAAGGCCCTCAGACTTAAGTACCTTCTCGAATATCTTCTGTGAACGCTGGTAGTCCTTAGGCATAAAGAACATGCCTATACCATACTCACGTTCATCGGGGAGGTCGTAGAGAGAGGAGAAATAGCTGTGGGAGATCTGAAGGAGTATGCCCACGCCGTCGCCTGTCTTGCCGTCTGCGTCCTTGCCCGCACGATGTTCGAGGGTCTGTACTATCTTTAAGGCCTTGTCTACGTTCTCAGCCGTCTTCCTGCCCTTGATGTCGATCACCGCGCCAATGCCGCAGTTATCATGCTCGAATGCAGGATCGTATAGTCCGTATCCCTGATGGATGTCCATGATCGCACCTCTTTATCGGATATCGAAGAGCTCATCCACATCCCCATTGACGTGGCCGCCCTTGCACTATATAAGAGCATATCATACTTTTTGCAACTTGTCAAGTGATTTCTTGCATTTTTGAATGATTTGGAAGATCTCCCCAGATCATGCGGAGGTTTGCGGGGCTTGTTTAGAAAAAATGTATACCAAATGAATTTTAATAATTTATAGCTTGCAAATCCAAGAAAAATATGCCGATTTTCTTGGATATTTTACCATGTTTTGCAAGTTTTACAGAAAAATAATTCATTTGTTTTGCCAAAAATGCAATTTCCCCCTTGACAAATTTCATTTTATGATCTACAATGGTCACAACAGCAACGGGGCTGCGTCAGATGCGATGATGTATCCGATGCAGCCCTGACTAGTTAAAATTTCATTTTTGAGGAGATGACATTATGAGTGAAGAACTTATCAGCAGTGTCAAAGAACTCGTGAGCTCGGAGGCCTTCGGTATATGGTACCTGATAGGCGCGGCACTGGTCTTCTTCATGCAGGCAGGATTCGCGATGGTGGAGACGGGCTTTACAAGAGCCAAGAACGCCGGCAACATCATCATGAAGAACCTTATGGACTTTTGTATCGGTACTGTGATGTTCATAGCGATAGGCTACGGACTGCTTTGCGGCCCCGATATAGGAGGTATCCTCGGTAAGCCGGGCTTCGACGTTTTCAGCAGCTACGGTGACTTCGATTTCTCGTCCTTCGTATTCAACCTGGTCTTCTGTGCAACGGCAGCTACTATAGTATCAGGCGCTATGGCTGAGAGGACAAAGTTCATTTCCTATTGTATCTATTCCGCAGTGATCTCCGCCATCATATACCCCATAGAGGCACACTGGATCTGGGGCGG
>JAFYEQ010000381.1 GCA_017544185.1 Oscillospiraceae bacterium | reverse complement strand
CCGCCGCGACATCATGCTCGATAACTATGTCAAGACCGTGAATATAGAGGCTCTGACCATGATCGACATGGCAAAGACCCAGATACTCCCTGCAGTATCCGCCTTTGCAGCCGACAAGGCAAGTGCTCTGATCGCCAAGAAGCAGGCGACCGGCGTATCCTGCGGGTATGACGCAAAGATCGTTGATACCCTCTCCAAGGCAGCTGATGATATCGACGGTGCTGTAACGGTACTTGAGAAGGCTGCAGCAGATCTTGCTGCTATCGACGACGTGGTAAAGCAGTCCGAATTCGTAAGGGACACTCTGATCCCTGCTATGGATGCGCTCCGCAGCGCTGCCGATGCGTCCGAGAGCGTGGTATCCAGAGACAGCTGGCCCTTCCCCACATATGTAGAGCTCCTTTTCGGAGTATGATATCCAAGATGAGTTTACGGACATCGTCCGTAAACTCATCGCTGTATGCATAGAGGTATTTATGAACAAAGAACATTTACTGCTGGCGGACGGTACTGTATTCACGGGCAAGGGCTTCGGCGCACAGGGCGAGGTCATCGGTGAGATCGTGTTCGCCACGGGCATGACCGGCTACGAGGAGACCCTCACCGACCCCTCGTACTACGGCCAGATAGTTATACAAACGTTCCCTCTGATCGGGAACTACGGTGTGAACCAAGAAGATATGGAATCCGGGAAGTGCCATCTGAAAGGGTATATCGTCCGCGAGCACTGCGAGCTCCCGTCCAACTTCAGGAGCGAGGGAGATATAGATGCCTTCCTTAAGGAGCAGGGCATAGTCGGGCTCTGCGGTATAGATACCAGACATCTCACCAGGATCATACGTGAGTACGGCGTCATGAACGGCTGCATCACCTCACAGGACGTAGAGGACGAGGCCGTGAAGCAGGCCCTGCTCGAGAAGATACGCTCCTACAAGGTAAAGGACGCAGTCATGAGCGTCACATCGAAGACCGAGAAGACATACACCGCCGAAGATGGAAAATACCGCGTGGTGCTCATGGACTTCGGATACAAAGAGAATATACGCCGCGAGCTGCAAAAGCGCGGCTGCGACGTCACGGTGGTACCTGCGGATACATCGGTCTGTCGTATACGTGAGCTGGCTCCCGACGGGATCATGCTCTCTAACGGCCCCGGGGATCCTGCAGACGATGTTGCCATCATAGAGGAGCTTCGTAAGATAAGAGAACTGAACATCCCCGTATTCGGCATATGCCTGGGGCATCAGCTCATGGCGCTTGCCAACGGTGCCCGCACCGAGAAGCTGAAGTACGGCCACAGAGGAGCTGATCAGCCCGTCAGGGACGTGGATGCAGACAGGGTGTACATCACATCCCAGAACCACGGGTATGCTGTGATCAACGATACCCTGCCCGCAGATTCGGGACATGTGTCCCATATCAACGTCAACGACGGCACCTGTGAAGGGGTACGGTACAAGTCCTTCCCCTGCTTCACGGTGCAGTTCCACCCCGAAGCGTGCGGAGGCCCCCACGATACCTCCTACCTGTTCGATGAGTTCATAGAGATGATGAGGAGCGGTAAAAATGCTTAGGAACGATATCAAGAAAGTACTTGTGATAGGCTCGGGCCCCATCATCATAGGTCAGGCAGCAGAGTTCGACTATGCAGGCACTCAGGCCTGCCGTACCCTCAAGGAGGAGGGACTGGAGGTAGTGCTCGTCAACTCCAATCCCGCTACGATCATGACCGACAGGGCCATGGCAGACAAGGTGTATATAGAGCCCCTTACGCTGGAGAGCGTCAAGAACATCATACGCAAGGAGCGCCCCGATTCCCTGCTGTCCACCTTAGGCGGACAGACGGGGCTCACGCTGTCTATGCAGCTGGCGGAGTGTGGTTTCCTTGATGAGATGGGCGTAAAGCTCCTTGGCGCAGATCCGCTGACCATACACAAGGCCGAGGACAGACAGGCCTTCAAGGACACCATGGAGAGCATCGGCGAGCCTGTCATACCCTCCAAGGTAGTGGAGACCGTAGCGGATGCCCTTGACTTCGCCGAGGTCATAGGATATCCCGTCATAGTCCGTCCCGCCTTCACGCTGGGCGGCACAGGCGGCGGCATCGCTCAGAACAAGGAAGAGCTGGCAGATATATCCACCAACGGTCTGCGCCTCTCCCCGATCACACAGATACTGGTGGAGAAGTGCATCAGCGGCTGGAAGGAGATCGAGTTCGAGGTGATCCGCGACCGCAAGGGCAACGTGATCACGGTATGCTCCATGGAGAACTTCGACCCCGTGGGAGTACACACGGGAGACTCTATCGTAGTCGCTCCCGCCGTCACCCTTGCCGACAAGGAATATCAGATGCTGCGCACTGCCGCGCTCAACATCATATCCGAGCTCAAAGTGGAGGGCGGCTGCAACTGTCAGTTCGCACTAAAGCCCGATTCCTTCGAGTATGCGGTGATCGAGGTCAATCCCCGTGTGTCCAGATCCTCCGCTCTGGCATCCAAGGCCACGGGTTATCCCATAGCCAAGGTGGCAGCGAAGATCGCCGTGGGGTATGCTCTTGATGAGATCATCAACGCCGTCACGGGCAAGACCTACGCCTGCTTCGAGCCCGCTCTGGACTATATCGTGGTCAAGTTCCCCAAGTGGCCCTTCGACAAGTTCGTGTACGCAAAGCGCACGCTTGGTACTCAGATGATGGCCACAGGCGAGGTCATGGCGATAGGCACCTCCTTCGAGCAGGCCATGATGAAGGCAGTGCGCTCCATCGAGCTGGGTCTGGTGTCTATGGATATGCCCAAGCTCAGAGATATAGACGACGCTAAGCTCAGGGATATGCTGCATGATACCGATGATATACGCGCCTTCGTGGTGTACGAGAATATCAAGCGCGGCGTATCTCTTGATGAGATACACGATATCACAAAGATAGACAAGTGGTTCCTCGGGAAGCTGGAGCATCTTGTCCGTATACGTCAGAGCCTCACAGAAGGCCGGCTCACGGAGGAAAAGTATCTTACCGCCAAGAAGTACGGCTTCCTTGACAAGACGATCTCAGGGCTCAGCGGACAGCCCTGTCCCATACACCGCAGCGCTGTGTATAAGTCTGTTGATACCTGCGCAGGCGAGTTCGCTGCAGAGACTCCCTACTTCTATTCCACCTATGACGGCGAGAAGGAGGCGAAGGAGTTCATCGAGGAGCATGACAGCGGCAAGAAGCGCATCATAGTCTTCGGCTCCGGACCTATACGCATAGGTCAGGGCATCGAGTTCGACTACTGCTCTGTACACTGTGTATGGGCCCTCAAGGAGATGGGCTGCGAGGCTGTGATATGCAACAACAACCCCGAGACCGTTTCCACCGACTTCGACACAGGCGACAGGCTCTACTTCGATCCCCTCACCCCCGAGGACGTGCGCTCCATAATAGAGACCGAGCAACCCTACGGCGCGGTGGTACAGTTCGGCGGACAGACCGCCATCAAGCTCACCCGCCATCTGGCGGATATGGGCGTAAAGATACCGGGCACATCTCCCGACAGTATAGACGCAGCAGAGGACAGGGAGCGCTTCGATGAGCTGCTTGCTTCCTGCGGTATACCCCGTCCCGCAGGCCATACCGTCATGGATACCGCAGAGGCGCTGGCAGCCGCTAACGATCTTGGCTATCCTGTGCTCATGCGTCCCTCCTATGTGCTGGGCGGACAGAATATGATCATCGCCCATTCCGACAGCGACATAGAAGAATATATGGCGATCATCACCGCAGGCGGCATTGAGGACCCGGTGCTGATCGACAAGTATATGAACGGCAAGGAGGTGGAGGTCGACGCCATATGCGACGGCAAGGAGATACTCATCCCCGGCATCATGGAGCATATCGAGCGTGCAGGCGTCCACAGCGGCGACAGTATATCGGTATACCCCGCTATGACCCTTCCCAGAAAAGTGCGTGAGACGATCATCGACTATACCCGCAAGCTGGCCTTTGCCCTTGATGTCATTGGACTGGTGAACATACAGTACGTGGTATACGACAACGAGGTATATGTTATCGAGGTAAATCCCCGTTCGTCGAGGACGGTGCCGTATATATCCAAGGTGACGGGCGTGCCCATGGTGGACATCGCCACCAAGATAATGCTCGGCAGCACCCTTGAGGAGCAGGGCTATAAGGGCGGCCTGTACAAGGAGTCTGACTATGTGGCAGTGAAGGTGCCCGTGTTCAGCTTCGAGAAGCTGCATGACGTGGATACGGCCCTGGGCCCCGAGATGAAGTCCACAGGCGAGGTGCTGGGCATAGCAAAGAGCTTCGAGGATGCACTGTATAAGGGACTCATCGCCGCAGGGTACAATATGGATAAGCGCGAGCATGGCGGCGTGCTGATCACGGTAAGAGATACGGACAAGAAGGAGATCGTATACGTGGCTCAGAAGTTCTCACGGCTGGGATTTGATATCTACGCCACCGCAGGTACGGCTGCCTATCTCGACAAGAACGGCATCAAGGCCACGGCCGTCAGAAGAGTGTCCGAGGACGCGCCCAATATCATGGATCTGATCGACAGCGGCAAGATAGACTACGTGATCTCCACATCCTCCCACGGACGTACGCCCCAGCGCGACAGCGTGCGTATACGCCGCAAGACGGTGGAGAGGTCTATATGCTGTCTCACAGCCATAGATACGGCCAACGCAGTGGCGGATATACTCGCTATGGATAAGTGCATCGACGACGTAGAAGCAGTCGATATATGCAGCATCAGAGGTGTGTGATATGTGCGGGTTCACAGGCTTTACCAATGTGGGCGAGGATGCAGACCGCATCCTCGGCTCCATGATGGACAGGATAGTACACAGAGGCCCCGACTCCGAGGGACGGTATATCGACAATGGTATCGCTATGGGCTTTCGCAGGCTGTCCATCATAGATATAACTGAGAGCGGCGACCAGCCCATATACAACGAGGACCGTTCCCTTGTGCTGATGTTCAACGGTGAGATATACAACTACCGCGATATACGCGACCGGCTCATATCCAAGGGGCATATATTCACCACAGATACCGACTCCGAGGTGCTGGTACACAGCTATGAGGAGTACGGTCGGGATATGCTCACCCATCTGAGGGGCATGTTCGCCTTCATCATATGGGACAAGGAAAAGAAGACCCTCTTCGGCGCAAGAGACTACTTCGGGATAAAGCCCTTCTACTACGCCAAGTTCGGCAGGACGCTCATGTTCGGTTCGGAGATCAAGTCCTTCCTTGACCATCCAAAGTTCGTAAAGGAGCTCAATGAGACAGTACTGGAGAACTACCTTACCTTCCAGTACTCTCCCACCAACGAGACCTTCTTCAAGAACGTATATAAGCTCCCTCCCGCCCACTGTATATTCTTCGACGGCACCAAGATGACGATCAGCCGCTATTGGGACGTATCCTTCGATCCCACCTCCGACGAGGATACGGACGCATGGGCAGAGCGCATCGACAGTACTATGCGCGGATCCGTGGAAGCGCATAAGATAGCCGACGTGGAGGTGGGATCCTTCCTGTCCAGCGGCGTGGACTCCAGCTATGTGGCAGCCCTTGCCAACGT
>JAFYEQ010000380.1 GCA_017544185.1 Oscillospiraceae bacterium | reverse complement strand
TCTTGCCGCTAAAGAGCCTGAAGTCACGCTCCACCTGGGAGGGCACGTATCCCACGAACTCGCCCACGCAGTCAAGATCCAGCCCTTCGATAGCCTTTGCTGCTGCCTCTTCGTCATTTATGTCACACTTTATGACCTTCACGTTCTCGGGGAGCTCGTCGTTCCTGTTCCCACGGTTGAGCAGATAAAGCTCATGTCCCTGCTTTGCCAGAAGTTTAGTGATAGCCATACTGATAGTGCCTGTGCCGCCTATGAACAGTATCTTCATATGATCTCCTTTATGTCTTCACGTCTTATGTGCCTTTATACGCTCACCGCCGAATGCATGTATGGATCTGGTGCCGGCTTTTACGCTCCCGCCCTGCAGGCTGCCTTTGGGTATGAAGAGCTCATCGCCCGCATGGAGGATATGCTCCTCTCCGTCTATGGTCACCAGGTATTCGCCCTCGACCACGATCATATACTCATCGTAGTCGTGGGTATGCTCCTTTGATACCCTATCGGCCTTGTATATCCAGAAGGCCATCTGACTGCCGTCGTTCGCGGTATACCAGTATCCTTCGATGTCCGCGGTGTTCTGCTGATCAGCAGGGATCTTGTTCTCCTCACGGAACATGAACTCGGGGAACATCATAGCTCTGCCCTCGCAGCTATGCGGTATATCTCTCCTATGTCATCGAGGGACAACGTAACGAAGCCGCCGTTGCGCATAGCGCCCTTGGAGATCTGATCTAAGAGCACGGGGATATCCTTTACATCAGCCCTCAGCTCAGCGAAGTTGATCGGCATGCCTATGCTGTGAAGGAACGCCCTGAAGCGGCGTATGCCCTCCCGTGCGGTAGTATCGGGATCTGCAAAGTCCATCTTCACGCCGAAGACCCTTGTGGCCATCTGGCAGAAGCGCATCACATCGTGCTTGTATACGAACTCCATCCATGCGGGCATCACTACCGCCAGGCCCGCCCCGTGTGCGCAGTCATAGAGAGCGGAGAGCTCATGCTCTATGTTATGGCTGTTCCAGTCCTGCTCGCGGCCTACGCCTACGATGTTGTTGTGAGCTACCATGCCTGCCCACATTATGTTGGCCCTTGCATCGTAGTTGTCGGGATCTGCTATGGCACGGGGCGTCTCCTTGATCATCGTCATGAGCACAGCCTCACAGAGTCGGTCGGTGATCTCCACCTCCTTGGTGTTGGTGAAGTACCTCTCGAACACATGAGCCATGATATCGGTAGCACCGCAGGCCGTCTGGTACGCGGGAAGGGTCTGTGTCAGAGCGGGATCGAGCACGGAGAACCTGGGACGGATCGCATCGCAGCCCGAGCCGCGCTTGAGCATACCGTCGATCTTGGTGATCACCGCATCTCCCGAGCCTTCACTACCTGCTGCAGCTATGGTCAGTACCGTACCTACGGGCAGAGCCTTCTCAGCTGTCTTACCGCTGAAGAAGTCCCAGAAGTCGCCGTCGTATACAGCGCCCATGGCGATGGCCTTGGAGGTGTCTATGACAGAGCCGCCGCCTACAGCGAGTATGAAGTCGATGCCCTTGTCCTTGCATATGTCTATGCCCTTATAGACCAGATCGTCACGGGGGTTGGGCTTTACGCCCGACAGCTCATCGAAGGTCACGCCGTTCTCCGTAAGGGACGTCTTTACCTTGTCAAGGAGCCCGGATCTTACAGCCGAGCCACCGCCGTATACGATGAGCACCTTTGAGCCGCCGTATTTTACGACGTACTTTCCGCATTCTGTCTCTCTGTCCTTGCCGAATACGAACTCTGTGGGACTGTAGAAATTGAAATCTGTCATGTGATCCTCCTGTTCATCGAGCGTTCATGCTCTGTTTTTTGCGGGCATCTCTGCGATCATGCCCTTGCCTTCACATCTCGCCCTCTCGCGGGAGAATATGCATATGTACGCCGCAGCGTTTATCGCAAGGGCGCCTGTCCATGCGAACACCTCAGCAGCTGCTGTGGCCCTGAAGCCGATATTGCCTATGAGCAGGACTATGGCGCCTATGCGGAGCACCATCTCAGCTATGCCCGACAGCATGGGTATGAACGGGAAGCCCATGCCCTGCACGCCGTTCCTTATAACGAAGAGCATATCAACAGCGAATATCATCATGCCGCATATGGGCAAAAACTGCATAGCGTAGCCGATCTGCTCCTCACCGTTGAGGATAAGGCCTGCCAGCTGACGGAGGAAGAAGGTCATGACAGAGCCCAGCAGCAGGTATGTGATCAGCGCGATGGCAAGGCATATCCTGAGTCCTTCCCTGATCCTGTCAAAGCGCTTTGCGCCGTAGTTCTGGCTGGTGTAGGAGGACATGGCCGCACCTGCGGTAGCAGCGGGCTGCATAGCCATGTTGAGGTATTTGCTGCAGGCGGAGTATGCCGACGTGAACGCGACGCCAAGCCCGTTCACGAAGTACTGTACCACCATGCATCCGACAGCAGTGATGGAGTTCATGCATGCCATGGGAAGGCCGTTCTTGAGTAGTGTGGCGTTCATGGCGGGGTCGTCCTGCATGTCCTCCTTGGTGAGCTTGAGTATGTCTATCTTCACCAGCCTGCTCAGACAGAAGCCTCCGGAGAATAACTGGGATATTATCGTAGCGGCAGCAGCGCCTCTGACTCCCCAGTGGCACCAGAAGATGAACACAGAGTTGAGGGTAATGTTCATCACCGAGGATATTATTATGGCCCTGAGAGGGGTACGGCTGTCGCCCAGCGCTCTGAGCACGCCCGCGCTCATGTTGTAGCCCACCGTGGCAGCGAGCCCTCCGAAGAGGATGTAACCGTAGCTCAGGCTCTCCTCTATGATCGACGGGTCTGTACGAAGCAGCATGAGGATATTGCGTAGGAACAGCATACTGAACAAGGTGAGTATGCCCGTGATCATCAGTGCGAGCCTTATGGACGCTCCCAAAGTCTTTCGCAGCTTGGGGTAGTTCTTCTCCCCGAAGGCCTGGGCTATGAGTATGGAGAAGCCGTTTGAAAGCCCCATGGAGAAGCCGATGATGAGGAAGCACAGGGAGGACATATTGCCCACAGCCGCAAGAGAGTCATCTCCCAATCCCTTGCCCACTATAGCGGTATCCGCGAAGGAATACAGCTGCTGAAGAGTATTGGTGAGCAGGAGCGGGAAGAAGAACTTTAGTATCAGCGGCAGCGTTCTTCCCTGAGTAAGATCCGAGGTGCGATCCATACAGATCTCCTTTCAAAACAAAATGAGATATAGTACTTG
>JAFYEQ010000379.1 GCA_017544185.1 Oscillospiraceae bacterium | reverse complement strand
GTCAAAGTCGCTGCCCGGGAGGAAGAGTATGGATACCTTTACCTCGCCCTGCACGCCTTCTATGTCGAAGCTGCGGTCGGTATAGCTGTCTGCACCGCTGAACTCCGCGAGCACGCGCTTTTCGCTGCCGTCATCTTTTCTGAATATGATATGTATGGAATTCACCGCAAGTGCGGACTTGCCTGTGATGATGACGCGCTTCGGAGCGGTCTCGAAGTTGAACGTGCCGTATTCTATGATCACATTGTTGCCTATGCCCGTGATCTCACCGTCGCCTACGGTGAACTTGTCGCCGTAGATATCATCATTAGCGGTGGCGTTGATCACTGCAGTCTCCTTCACGGGACGCTCGAATATCAGACCGCCTATGCTGTACCCATCAGAGGAGCGCAGACACAGGGTATGCACACCTGTCAGTACCTTGTCGAGCTTATAGGTCTCTGACTGATAGGTGAGCCACTGAGGAGGCTTGTTATAGGTGTATCTGCCGATCAGCTCACCGCCCTCATCGGGTATGCCGTCGAATATCTCAAGACTGACAGGCGTGGTATTGTTCGAGTATATGGGTATGGTGACGGTATCCGATCCTATGGGGCCGAAGTCCACGTTCTCAAAGCCGAACCAGCTATTCTCTCCCGCAAAGGATGCGCCCTTCTCGATGCCGTTGCCTGCGTTACGGGGTATAGTATGGAGCCCTGCGATGACGAAGCTATAGGGGTCGGTCACAGCCGTTCCGATGCCATCTGCCGACAGACGGAGCGCGTCTATCACAGCGCATTTCTCTCGTCCGTTCTTGATGATCCCCCTGAGATAGAACTCACCATCGCCCTTGCAGCGCACAGTGACCTTCCTGTCCCCTGCTTTTACTACCTCGGCCAAGTTTGACGGGATGCCGATGACCGTCGTTATACGGTATTCGATCTCATCCACGTATCTCTGTGAAGCGTTCTGGGGCCATACCTCCACGTCGAAGGTGATCTCTCTATGCTCCGTGTCAAAGGTACGCCTGTCGGATATGAAGCCTATGCGCCTGATGGGTATATCGCTCTGCTCATCGGCGCACAGTGCCTTGGTATGCGTGTTCTCCTCGAAGGACGTGATACCCTCGGGATAGTCGGCAGCTATGGCCTTGATAGTGATGGTCTTCTTAGGTATGGTGGGAGTAGATACGGATATGTATATATCCCCTGTCCTGTCGGTGGCTGCTACTATAGCCAGCATCCTGCCCGAGAAGAGACGTCTTGAAGTACCCTTGTACTGCTCATAGTCGGTGGAGTCGCCGTTGTCCACACCTATCAGTCTACCTGCTCCGCTGACCTCCACGAACACACGGTCTCTTGCGTTGGCAACGAAGGTCCCCTCTGCATCAAGAGCGGCGATCTCCACGTATACCAGATCGCGTCCGTCGGCCCTGATGGTGTCCTTATCGGTCTTTATCTCCAGCTCTGCGGTATCCCCGAAGGATCTTACAGTATCCTCCGCAAGACGCAAGCCGTGCTTATCATAGGCGATGGCTCTGAGGGTGCCCTTGGTGTAGGGTATGATGGTGTCCATAGTAAGATAGGGCGCGTGCTGCGGATCCATCTCCTGCGCTTTGACCAGCTCGCCGTTCAGGTACAGCTCGACGTATGCGCAGTTGGTAGCTACGCGCACATCTATGGGAGCGCCCTCCATATGATCCCAGTACGGGAATATATGTACGAAGGGGTCGTCCTTGGCATCAGTCCAGCAGCTGCGGTAGATATACGCCTGATCCTTGGGGAAGCCGCATATATCGAACTGGCCGAAGTAGCTGTTCTTGGTGGAGTAGGGAGTGGGCTCGCCGATGTAGTCAAAGCCTGTCCATATGAACTGTCCCGCGCAGAGGTCTCTGTCTCTGTCGGCGATGATGCAGGCCTCGCTGTTCTTGGCGCCCCAGCCCGTAGAGCAGTTTCCGATGGACGAGCACTGCTCATCATCGTCGGACAGTCTGGACTCAGACAGCGGGAAGTGGTATATCCCTCTCGACTGTATGGTGGATGCGGTCTCGGAACCGTAGATGCACCAGTCGGGATGAGCTTTATGATGCTCATCGTATAGGCGCTCGGTATAGTTGTAGCCTGCCAGCTCAACTATCTCCGCGCATTTCTGCGCATTGTCCCACTGCATATAGTTAGAGCCTATCGTGGTATAGCAGTTATGTCTGGGATCGTGCTCACGCACCAGATGCTGCAGACGGGATGCTATCTCCTGACCGTGGTCGTCTTTGTGGGTGTCGTATATCTCATTGCCAAGGCTCCATGCGATGACACAGGGATGGTCGCGGTCACGGCGCACCCATGATGCAACGTCGGCGGGAGCCCATTCGGTGAAGAAGGTCGCATAGTCATAGTCGGTCTTGTGGCATTCCCACATGTCGAAGGCCTCGCATATCACAAGGAAGCCCATCTCATCGCAGAGGTCGAGCACCTCGGGAGCGGGCATATTATGTGTGGTGCGCAGGGCATTCACGCCCATCTTGCGGAGCTTTCGCAGCTTGCGTCTGAACGCATGGGTATTGAATGCGGCACCGAGAGGGCCGTTGTCGTGATGCTCACATACCCCGTGGAGCTTGACATGTCTGCCGTTGAGGAAAAAGCCCTTATCCGGGTCGAAGCGTATATCGCGGAAGCCAAAAGGCACGTCTTCCTCATGGAGGATCTCGCCGTACTTTTTGAGCGTTACCCTGAGGGTATACATCTGTGTATCGGCTATGTCCCATACCTTCGCGTCTGGCACTGTAAAGGTGAAGCCATTCACACTATACTTTCTGCCCTGCCTCCTGACCGGGGTGGGTATCACATCCGTATGAGCAGCGCATACCACCGCGCTCTTGGTGAGTATCACATCATCCTTGATGATGGATACCGTAAGTTCCTGACCGTCCACGCCCACATCCTCGGGACGCTCACATTCTACTGTCACCTCGGCGGTTCCGTCGGCATGGGCGGATATGTATATACCGTCGGGGACGATATGTATGTCCTCATACTCCTTGTACCATACATTGCGGAATATGCCTGCGCCCGAATACCATCTGGTGTTGGGGCAGCGGTAGTCAACGCGCACAGCGATAAGGTTCTCGCCCTCATGGAGAAAGTCTGTGATATCTATCTCAAAGGTAGAATAGCCGTACTTCCATTCCCCTGCCAGCTCGCCGTTGACATATATCCGGCTATCCATATATACGCCGTCAAAGCGCACTGCTGTGCGTACGCCCGTGCGTGCCGTGAAGGTACGCCTGTACCATCCCGTGGATGTCTCGTAGAGATCCTCGGTCTGATAGATGAGCCAGTCATGTGGTATATCCACTTTGTGCCAGCCGGAAACGTCCTCATATACCGTATCTATGGGGCATTTACAGAACTCCCATCCGTCGCAGAAAAGCCTTTTTGTGTTCATGTCAAAACTCCTATCGTATAAGATGTTATCATATAGTATCCATAAAAGTGCGTT
>JAFYEQ010000378.1 GCA_017544185.1 Oscillospiraceae bacterium | reverse complement strand
CCGCATCCTGCGAGCCAGGGAGACTTGTTGGAGCATATCCTGGTATTTACCATCATGGACTGGTGACGTGCGATGGTATTGAAGGTAAGTGTGGGCGAGTCAGCGGTCTGCTCAGTGATCTTGCCGAAGGGAACGAGCCCCAGCTTTATAAGTGCCTGGAAGCCGTTGCATATGCCCAGCATCAGACCGTCCCTGTTGTCCAGCAGATCGGTGACAGCGTCCTTGATACGGGGGTTCCTGAAGAAGGACGTGATGAACTTAGCAGAGCCGTCGGGCTCGTCGCCGCCCGAGAAGCCGCCGGGGATCATAACGATCTGTGACTTCTTGACAGCCTTCTCGAAGTACGTCACGCTGTCCTCCAGAGCAGAGCCCGTAAGGTTACGTATAACGACTGTCTCAACTTCAGCACCTGCACGCTCGAAGTCGCGGGCGGTATCGTACTCACAGTTGGTGCCGGGGAACACAGGTATGAGCACCTTGGGATGAGCGAGCAGCGATGCGTGCTGCTGCATATTGGCGGGAGCCGCGGTGAAGGTCTTGGGAGCCTTCTCTTCGGTACGTGCATTCACAGGGAACACAGGCTCCAGCTTCTTCTCCCATGCTGCCTGGATATGAGACATATCCACCTTGTATGTACGGCAGTCTATCTCATACTCGGGTATGGTCTTGCCTATCACCGTCTCAGTGGTGAAGGGATCCCCATCCAGCTCTATGATGAATGCGCCGTACTTTGGATAGAACAGCGTGCGCTCGGAGAGAGACTTCTCAAAACGCATACCGATGCGGTTGCCCATAGACATCTTCGCAACTGCCTCAGCCACGCCGCCGAAGCCTACTGCCCATACGGATATGGCAGCCTTTTCGGCGATGAGCTTCTGTACACGGTCGAACACGTCGCGTATGCTGTCCCACTTGGGAAGATCGTTCTCGTCGTGCTCGGGCTCGATGTAGATCACATTGTTGCCTGCAGACTTGAATTCGGGCGACAGCACATCACCGCTGTTCGCTGTGGATACCGCAAAGGATACCAGAGTAGCGGGAACGTCTATGTTCTCGAAGGTACCGGACATGGAGTCCTTACCGCCGATAGATCCGCATCCCAGCTCCAGCTGCGCCTTGTATGCGCCGAGGAGAGCAGCGAAGGGCTTGCCCCAGCGTGAAGGATCGTCATTGGTGCGCTCGAAGTATTCCTGGAAGGTGAGCCATGTGTGATGATAGTCGCCGCCAGCTGCGATCACCTTGGCGATACTGTGTATCACTGCCTCCATGGAGCCGTGATAGGGCGACTTGTCGGAAAGATAGGGATCAAAGCCCCAGCCCATGATGGAAGTTGTCTTGGTCTGTCCCTTGAGCACGGGTATCTTAGCAGCCATAGCCTGTGTGGGAGTCATCTGATACTTGCCGCCGAAGGGCATGAGCACGGTGCCTGCTCCGATAGTGGAGTCGAAGCGCTCTATGAGGCCCTTCTGGGAGCATATGTTCAGATTGGTCATAAGGGACTCCCAGCTGTCCGCATTGTCGGAATAAGTGGAAGCCCTGAGCGTTATGGGAGTATTGACCTTGACGGTGGTATGCTTGGATGCACCGTTGGAATTGAGGAAGTCTCTGGAAAGGTCCACGATCACCTTGCCGTTCCACTTCATCTTGAGGCGGCGCTCCGCAACTACATCTGCCACCTTTGTAGCCTCAAGGTTCTCCTTTTCGGCTGCAGCGATGAACTTCTTCATGTCGGCACGGCGTACTACTACTGCCATGCGCTCCTGAGATTCTGATATAGCCAGCTCCGTACCGTCGAGGCCCTCGTACTTCTTGGGCACTGCGGACAGGTCTATCACCAGACCATCGGTGAGCTCGCCAACTGCTACGGATACACCGCCTGCACCGAAGTCGTTGCAGCGTCTGATCATACGTGTGACAGCAGGATCGCGGAAGAGCCTCTGGAGCTTGCGCTCCTCGGGAGGATTTCCCTTCTGTACCTCTGCGCCACAGGACTCAAGGGAAGCCTCGGTGTGCGACTTGGAGGAACCTGTAGCACCGCCGCAGCCGTCACGTCCTGTGCGTCCGCCCAGGAGTATCACCACGTCTCCGGGCTCAGGAGCTTCACGTATCACGTTCTCCATGGGAGCGGCACCTATGACGGCACCGATCTCGAGACGCTTGGCAACATATCCGGGATGGTATACCTCAGCCACATGTCCCGTAGCGAGGCCTATCTGGTTGCCGTAGGATGAATAACCGTTGGCAGCTCCTACTGTGATCTTACGCTGGGGGAGCTTGCCGTGTACAGTATCCTCGACAGGTACGAGAGGATTGGATGCGCCTGTCACTCTCATAGCCTGATATACATAGGATCTGCCGGACAGGGGATCGCGTATAGCACCGCCGAGACAGGTAGCAGCACCGCCGAAGGGCTCTATCTCAGTAGGATGGTTGTGTGTCTCGTTCTTGAACATGAGGAGCCAATCCTCATCCTTACCGTCCACATCTACCTTTATGCGTACGGAGCAGGCATTGATCTCCTCGGACTCGTCCAGGTCGGGGAGCCTGCCGTCAGCCTTCAGCTTACGTGCGGCGATAGTGGCAAGATCCATGAGGGTGATGGGCTTGCCGTCTCTGCCGAGCTGGCTCCTGACTCTGATATAATCATCATAGGTATCGCGTATGAAGTCCGCATCTATATCCACATCATCTATCTCGGTGAGGAAGGTAGTATGACGGCAGTGATCTGACCAATAGGTATCTATCATGCGGATCTCGGTGATAGTGGGATCGCGCTTCTCTTCGTTGCGGAAGTAGTCACGGCAGAACTTGAGGTCATCCTCGTCCATAGCCAGACCAAAGCGGCTGACAAACTCCTTCAGTCCCGCATCGGTAAGGGAGATGAACCCGGTAAGGGTAGCGACTTCGGTAGGTACTGCATAGTTCTGCTTAAGGGTAGCATACTCATCAAGAGATGCTTCGCGGCTCTCCACAGGGTTGATGATATAGTGCTTGATGCGGTCGATATCCATACCCGTGAGACTGCCCTTGACTATGTATACGCGGGCATTCTTTACAGTGCAGCGCTCCTCCTGGGTGAGGATCTGTATACACTGTTCGCATGAATCGGCACGCTGATCGAACTGACCGGGAAGATACTCCACAGCGAACACATACTCATCCGATGCGAGCTCGGGGAGCGTCTTGTGGACGATATCCACGGCAGGCTCTGAGAATACGTTGTCAATAGCGTACTCGAAGCTCTCGGGCGAGATGTTCTCCGCGTCGTACCTGTTGAGCACTCTGATAGAACGGAGGCCGTCGAGCCGCAGCGCGGTCTTTACATCTTCCGTGAGGTTGTCAGATGAAGATGCGAATTCACGTCGTTTCTCTACATACACACGATATACCGACATAATAATACTCCTTTTGAGGATATTAGTATCTCAGGTCAGATGACCTAAGCAATGATCATCCCCCACACTATCTATTGTAACACATAAAATTGAATTTGGCAATATATTTTCTGTTAATATTTTTATATGAGCGTTATTAGGTGCGTGACCATGTGCCAGACCGTCCCGTCCGGGGCGTTCGGTGAGCACGCTGAGCTCAGATCCTATGAGCCCTGTGAGGAATTTTTGGCGTGAGATAGAACCTATAGCAGACATCTCTGCCGCACGAAGCTTTTTTATCGCAGGGTCGATCTGATCGGTCCTTTCCGCAGCCGGGGTACCGTCACGAGGAGAGTACATGAATACGTGCATATCCGCAAACCCTATCTTTTCGGCGAACTCGCAGGATATCCTGTGATCCTCATATGTCTCCCCGGGGAAGCCTACCATGATATCCGCTGATATACCGCATCCCGGGAATACCTCACGGCAGAGATCTGTGATACGTGCATACTCCTCGGATGTATAGCGCCTTCCCATCTCGCGTAGGGTCTTGTCACACCCGCTATGCAAAGACAGGTGGAAGGAGGGACAGAATTTGCCCGTATCTCTCAGGCGCAAAAGATCATCATACTTTACCAGTCCGGGCTCTAAAGACCCGAGACGTATACGTTCTATGCCATCCACACAACACGCTTCCGCCGCATCTATGAGCCGTTTGCCCTCCCACCGGTAGCACATGATATCTATGCCTATCAGCACGATCTCCTTGTACCCGTTGGCAGCGAGCGCCTCAGCCTCCCGTCTTATGATATCGATAGGCTTAGATCTCACCTTACCTCGTGCATAGGGTATAATGCAGTAGGTGCATCTCATGCTGCAGCCGTCCTGTATCTTAATGAAGCCCCGTGTATGCCCGTGTATAGTAGGTGCGGTAAGTATTTCGTATTGTGCATCATCGACAGACGGCAGCGATACGATAGGGGAGCGTTCACGCATGAAGACTTTGACCATATCCACTATCTTTGCTCTGTCCTTAGTACCCGTCACTATGTCCGCACCGATATATGAGGGGATATCATGCACCTGAGGATAGCACCCCATGAGCACTATGACCGCATCGGGATGCTCGCGGCGTATGCGTCTAAGGGCCTTCAGCAGCTTCACATCGCTCTCATGAGTGACGGTACAGGAATTGATAACGAATATATCTGCATCCGTAGGATCGTCAGTACTTGTAAAGCCGGCCTTCTCGAACAGGTGACGTATACATTCGGTCTCGTACATATTCACCTTGCATCCGAAGGTGATAAAGTGAATGTTCATAAAAAACCACCATATAACTTGTATATATTGCACAAAGAATGATGAAAGGTGTTTTTGACTGATATGCTATCATACGATTTTTATAAAAAAGATCATGATACTCTTGACATGTGACAGAAATAGTGATATCCTATGTGTAACAGCAGTGAGCTGGTAAACACAA
The DNA here is from genome assembly GCA_017544185.1 of Oscillospiraceae bacterium. Classification (GTDB taxonomy): domain Bacteria; phylum Bacillota; class Clostridia; order Oscillospirales; family Ruminococcaceae; genus Huintestinicola. The sequence goes on along the minus strand of JAFYEQ010000378.1, from coordinate 2,771 downwards.
AAACAAAAAGAAAGGCGTGATCTTATGAAAAAGGCTACTATCAGACTTTCAACGATCAATGACGTAAAGAACTTCGTTTCCAAGGTCTCTCTGTGTGACTACGATGTGGACCTTATCTCCGGCAGATACGCAGTAGATGCAAAGTCTATCATGGGTATATTCAGCCTTGACCTTGAGAAGCCCATCGCTCTTGAAGCTCACACCGATAATGCGGATGCATTCTTCGCAGCTATCAAGCAGTACATGATCGACTGATAGTCATATGCTTCGTCTCCCTGTTTTTACAGGGAGATCTTATATGTCTAAGCCTGATCGTACTAAATATACAGATCTGATGATATGATCAGTATATGATCTGTATGCTATGATGATCTTGTGAAAAATATAACTAAAAAAAATTGACATATAATATTCAATGTGCTATAATTATAAAAAATTTGACGGAGGTATATCCATATGCCCAACAAGAATAACGAAGCTCCCAAGACTGAAGAAATAGTTAAGGCAGAAGCTACCGCAGCTAAGACTGAAGCAACCAAGGCAGAGGAAAAGCCCGCTGCTAAGAAGACTGCTGCTAAGAAGCCCGCAGCTCCCAAGAAGGCTGCTGCTAAGGATACTAAGAAGGCTCCCGCTAAGGCTGAGACCAAGACCGCTGAGAGGAAGGCTCCTGCTAAGAAGGAAGCTGCTCCAAAGGCTGAGGCTAAGGCTACTGGCGATGGTATCGAGATCCAGTTCCTCGGTGATAAGAACTATCCTCCTCAGCAGATCATAGATCTGTGCAAGGAAGCTTTCAAGAAGATTTCCAAGAAGCGCATCACTTCCTTTAACGTGTATGTCAATGTTGAGCAGCGCAAGGCTTACTACACCGTTAATGGCAAGGGCCAGGACGATTTCTTCGTAGAGCTTTGATCAAAGGATCGGTATTTCAGATCATAAGTGCCGCATACTGCGGCACTTTTTATTTTGTCATAGCTCTGATCTCTTCCAGCGCTGCATCAAAGGCAGAAACATCGTACAGTATTTGTATCTCATCAAGATCGATCTGATCGGTATAGGTCACGCTGTCGATGAATGCATGGGCTATCGCTTCGATATCACCCGGATCTCCCAGCATGATCTGTCCCGATGTCATAAGAGTCAGCCCTTTATGGTCGGGATCAAAGAACGTATATATCCTACCATCTTTCACGAGAGATATATTGATATTTGTCGGATCAGCTATAAGGTGATACAGGACCTTCCCATCATCATCCCGTATGGCTATCATAGTAGCTGCATGGTTGCCGATGTAGTCCGTGGTCTCCTTGTCGCATGCCACATTCAGGGAATAGTTGTACGATCCGTTGACGGTCTTGTCGGCAGACCTGGTGATCGTATAGGACACGGGGATACCATTATACAACAGATCGTTCCCTGCGTCATTGTTTATAGATATATCTATGTACTTGTCGTGGACGACGGTATCCTTATCATCCGTCCTTTCGCGCCATATATCACCGGCGGAGCCTGCCCCGTAACGGCTCTCATCGCTGTACAGACATACCGTGCGGGCCTCATACCCTGGGTCTATGGCGTTCATCTTAGCGGTGAAGTCATCCGCAAGATTGCGGCACACCGCAGAGGTATCGTCCATGAATACGTCCAGACGGTACAGGCCGAATATATTGTATCTTCCTCTGCCAAGGCCGTCTTCCACCGACGCCCACTGATCGTCCATCACCTTTGCTATGGTCTGTATATCCGTCAATCCCATGGCGCGGATGCTGTATGAATACTCCTGAAGATACACGTTATACTCATCGAGCATAGAGCTGAATTTTTCCTCGTTCTTCAGTGCTATCCCGTGATCGTATGCTCCTATGGCATTGAGCAGATACAGGTCGTCGAAGGGCGATATCTCCGTATCGTATCGGAGCGGATCGTCAAGGGCCGTGATGTCTGGCGCGATGTCCTCTCCACTCTCTATATACCGTAGCTCTGCAGCTAGCAGATCGTAGCTGTGCTGCTCAAGTTCATCAGCTATGCTGCGGTCTATATAGGGGATCTCATATCCTTCGTCATCTGCTATTACTTCAGTTCCTGCGTCAGAGGTAGATATCTCGGCTTTGGTCGCAGATGTATCAGTGATACGGACAGTAGTCTCGGATACGGTGGTCTGAGAGGGGAATGTTGTAGTTGTAGTTGTAGTTGCAGTAGTAGTCACCTGAGGAGCATCGCCTGCAGACATGCAGGACGTAAGCAGTATCAACATCATGCATGTCCCGATACGATATCTCATACTACCTCCGCTCACATACCAACGGTCACAATAAAAGGGCATACCAAATGCCCTCTTAGTGATCAATTTCGATTATGTTCGTTATTATGCCTGCATCGGTGATGTCGACTGTTCCGAAGCTGGGAGCTGTGAAGTCACGGGGACGCGAACAGCTGCCAGGATTGAAGAAATACATATTATGATCGAATTGCTGGAGACGACAGTGAGTATGGGCGAACATCACCAGCTTACAGTTATACCCCGCTGCGGTACGGCGTATAAAGTCGATGCCGTAGTTGACGCGCAGCATATGACCGTGGGCGATATAGATATTGCCCTGTATCGATGGGATGATGATGAACATAGGCGCCTGAGACCCGTAGTCACAATTGCCCGTCACCGTGCGTATATCGAGCTTCGGGAACTGAGCGCGGATACGCAGCAGATCATTGAGCCCGTCGCCCAGATGAACAAAGATGTCGCCGCTGTCATAGGTCTTGTCGAATATTTTTTT
>JAFYEQ010000377.1 GCA_017544185.1 Oscillospiraceae bacterium | reverse complement strand
AGGCTGAGCTCAAGAGCAGCATGCCCGATGCGGAGAGCCTCGTGATGGACCTTAGCGGGCTCGAGTACATATCCTCTGCAGGTCTGAGAGTACTGCTCTCCGCGCAGAAGGTGATGTCTAAAAAGGGCGGCATGAAAGTGATCAACTGTAATGAAGTCGTGAAAGAGGTCTTTGAGGTGACCGGCTTCGTAGACGTACTCGATATAGAATGATCTGTGAAGACGGACGAAGAGCCGAAGCATACGCTTCGGCTCTTTCTGGTATGTATATCGTATCACGGTCATTCATAGATATCGCCTGCAAAGAGCATAGTCGCTATGAGATCCCAGTCGATATCGGCGGGCGGCTCTTTGCCCATGTTGGCGTAGTACCCGTCCATATCCTGTATCCACCCTGCCACGCTCTCCAGATATCATCTGACGGACGCATCCTCTATGGTAGGTATGTATAGCTCCATGAATGTCAGGAGATCCTCACGCGACCTGATATTTCCGAGCATAGAGATACAGCTGTCCATGACGAGCTCCTTTCCTCAACATTTTTCCATGTACACGAATACCAGCTCATCGTTCACCGCTCTTCGGTCGAATATGGTATATCCCATCCGTTCATACAGACGTATATTGGCAATGCTCCTCGTGCTGGTGAAGAGCTCATAGCGCTTGCCCGGGAAACAGCTCTCGACAGCTGAAAGGAGCGCAGAGCCATAGCCCTTGCCTCTGTAGTCGGGGTGTACCATCAGCTTCCCGATATACACCGTACCGTCCTGCTCCTTAGCGCGGACAGAGCCTATGATCTTATCCTCTGATGTCATTTTCAGTATGATATGGCTGCGGTATTCATCGGAGAGCTCCTCCAAAGTCTGCTTCAGCGGCGGTATATCACGGCTGCCAAACAATGCGGCTTCACTTTGATAAGCGAGGTACTGAAGGCTGAGTATCTCCGGGAGGTCGCTGTATAGTGCTCTTTCTATCATTGTATCTCCTTTGTCAGTCATAGGTATCGGACGAAGTGACGGCCATGGCACGGTCATGCCTTGCGTAGTATGCATAGGCCGCGAAGCACATAACGATCTGGAGCACCGTGGAGCAGGGAGTTGCGAGCCCTATCATGAACAAGGAGCCGTGCCCGATATGCTGCATAAGGAACGCCACGGGTATCCTCACGACGAAGGCGCCGCATATGCCCTGAGCCATGACGAAACTGGTCTTCTCCATGCCGTTGAAGTACCCTATGAAGCAGAACAGGAAGCAAGTCATGAGACAGTCTATGGCATCGGCCTTCAGATAGTCCCACGCTCCGGCTACGGTGGCTTTATCGCCCGAGAATATCCCCGCCAGCAGATCGCCGCGGAAGAACGCCAGCACGAACATCACCACGCCGAAGGCGAAGGATACGGCTATGCCGCTCTTAAGAGCCTGCTTGGCTCTGTCGGGGCGCCCTGCTCCAAGGTTCTGCGCTACGAAGGCTGACATGGACTGCATGAATTCCAGAGGTACCAGCATGATGAAGGCGCATACCTTGTTGGCCACGCCTACGGCTGCAGAGGCGGTGACGCCTATACCGTTCACGATGGCTGCCAGTACCAGGAAGGATATGCCCACCAGGAGATCCTGCAGCGCTACGGGAGTACCTATGCGGAATATGGTCAGCGCGTGCCACCTGTTCACCCTAAGGTCTGTGCGGTGGAACTCAAAGGGCAGCTTCGTGCGGCGTATGATGAAGAAGGATATGATCACGCTGATGAACTGCGCTATGACGGTGGCTGTCGCAGCCCCTGCCGCGCCCATATGGAACACCGACACGAACACCATATCCCCGATGATATTGCATACACAGGCGATGGCCACGGCTATGAGCGGTGTCCGGGAGTCGCCGAGCCCTCTGAATATGCTCCCCAGCAGGTTATATGCGACTATGATCGTGAAGCCCGTACCGCATATGCGTATATAGCTCACCGTGCGGTCGAAGGACTCTGTGGGAGCCTGCATCATCCTTGCCAGGGGGACAGCGCCGATCACACTGATCATGGTGAAGAGTATGCCGAGCACTGCGAATATGAGCAGTCCCGTGCCGATGGTCTGCGCCGCCTCCTGCGGACGCTTCTGGCCGATCTTCTGCCCGACGGCCACGGTTATGCCCATGGAGAAGCTGACGATAAGGTTGGTCAGAGTGGATATTATCTGTGAGCCCGTGGACACGGCCGATACGTCTGCGGTATCGGCGAAGCGCCCCACGACCAGAAGGTCGACAGCGCCGTATGTGGCCTGCAAAAACATAGCGAACAGCACAGGCAGCAGGAATCTCAGGAGCTTCGGCAGTATCGCTCCCTGTGAAAAGTCATTGT
>JAFYEQ010000376.1 GCA_017544185.1 Oscillospiraceae bacterium | reverse complement strand
TGATCTGCTCGGGCGCTGCAGTGCGTATGTACATATAGATCCTGTCTTCCCGCTGGGATATCTCCGTCACGCCCGCCTTGGATGCCATGTTCCGTATCAGCGACACGTTTATAAGACCGAGTATGGCCTTGGGAGGATCGCCGTAGCGGTCGATCAGCTCGTCGATCAGGTCGCTGCTCTCCTCGGCGGTGCATATGCCCGCTATGCGCCTGTAAGCTTCCAGACGCCCGGGCACCGAGCCTATATAGTCCTCGGGGATATGGGCATCTATGGACAGGTCGATCAGGCAGTCCTCGGGAGCGGGGGGCAGCTCCTTGCCCGTCTCCTCGGCTATGGCTTCGTTGAGCATACGTATGTACATATCGTAGCCCACGGCCTCCATATGACCGTGCTGGGAGCCGCCGAGTATGGAGCCCGCGCCGCGTATCTCCAGATCGCGCATGGCTATCCTGAAGCCGCTGCCGAACTGTGTGAACTCACGTATAGCGCTGAGCCTGCGTGCCGCCACCTCGGTCAGCACCTTGCCCCGCTTGAAGGTGAAGTAGGCGTAGGCGCGGCGGTTGGAGCGTCCCACACGGCCCCTGAGCTGATACAGCTGGGACAGTCCGAAGCGGTCTGCGTCCTCGATGATGAGCGTGTTCACGTTGGCCACGTCCACGCCCGTCTCTATGATAGTGGTGCAGACCAGTATATCCGTCTCCTGCTCCACAAGTCCCTTCCATATGTCCGACAGCCTCTCCTCGGGCATCTGCCCGTGAGCCGTGGCTATACGCGCATCCGGGAGAGCCTGTGCCAGCTTTGCCGCACACATGTCTATGGTCTCCACGCGGTTATGTATATAGTACACCTGACCGCCGCGGCGCAGCTCCTTCTGTATGGCCTGGAGTATCACTCCCCCGTCATGCTCTATGACGTAGGTCTGCACGGGATAGCGGTCCACGGGAGGCTCCTCTATGACGCTCATATCGCGTATGCCGCTCATGGCCATATTCAGCGTGCGGGGTATGGGCGTAGCCGACAGGGTCAGCACGTCTATGCCCACGAAGGTCTCCTTGAAGCGCTCCTTGTGGGCTACACCGAAGCGCTGCTCCTCGTCTATCACCGCCAGACCCAGGTCTGCGAACTGTACGTCCTTTTGCACCAGCCTGTGGGTGCCGATCACCATATCCACCGTGCCCGCAGCCAGCTGCTCCAATACTCTTGCCTGCTCCTTCTTGGATCTGAAGCGGCTCAGCAGCTCTATGGTGAAGGGGAAGTGCTCGAAGCGCTTCACCGCCGACTGGTAGTGCTGCCATGCAAGTACCGTGGTGGGCACGAGTATGGCGCACTGCTTGCCGTCCTCCATGCACTTGAAAGCCGCACGGAAGGCCACCTCGGTCTTGCCGAAGCCCACGTCTCCGCATAAGAGCCTGTCCATGGGTATAGGGCGCTGCATATCCGCTTTGATCTCCTCGGTACACCTCAGCTGATCGTCAGTCTCAGTGTAGTCGAAACGTGCCTCGAAGTCATGCTGCCAGTCATCATCGGCGGGGAAAGGATGCCCCTTGGTATGGGCGCGGGCAGCGTAGAGCTTGATGAGCTCATCCGCCATATCCTTGACGGCCTTCTTTGCCTTCTGCTTGCGCTTCTGCCAGTCCCCCGAGGACAGGCGGTCCAGCTTGACTCCCTCGTCATCACGGGGGCCTATATATCTTGACACCAGATCCATCTGAGTCACGGGCACATGGAGCACGCCCGTGCCTGCGTACTTGATCGTGATGTAGTCCTTGGTCACGTCGTCTATCTCGATCTTGCTTATCCCGTCGAACCTGCCTATGCCGTGCATGGCGTGTACCACCAGATCCCCGCGGGACAGGTCTGCCAGCGAGCGTATCTCCTCGCCGGGCTTCTTTTTTACCTTGCGCTTCTTGGAGGACAGCGCCTTCACCTGTGTGATCAGCGCCGTGCGTATATCGGGGAGCTCAAAGCCAGACGACAGCGCACCCGTGGTCAGCAGCACCCGTCCGGGACGCAGTTCACCACCCTCCGACAGCAGGTCGCAGGGTATCCCCTCGGACCTCAGGTCCTCCGCTATGATGGGCAGGGTCTTCTCCGAGCCTGCCAGCACCGTCACGCTGAAGCCTCTGTTGATAAGGCTCCTCAGGTCCTCCTCCAGCACACGTATCTCACCGCCCCATGGAGACGTGCGGTAAGCTGTAGCTGTGAGCAGCCTTTTGAGGGACACATCGGTCATCGACCTCATGAACGAGTCGAAGAACGCATCCGCCTCGGGAAGTATGGACGAGAACTCGTCCATATAGCCCTCCAGCCCTCTGCACAGCTCGCCCTGCTCCAGCAGGAGCTTCACGTCCTCAGTGTACAGGCTGTACGCCGCTCTGGCCTTGGCCACACAGTTGTTGTACTCGCATACTATCACCAGCGGATCGTCCCCGTGGTCGGTGATACGGGCTGTCTCACTGAATGCAAGGGGTAAGTACTTGTCTATGCTCCCGGGGATAATGCCGCTGCGCAGCTTGTCCGCATCGCGGGCAAGACAGGCGCGTATCTTGGGAGCCTTCTTGTTGCGTATGGAAGCCGCCAGCTCGTCTATCCTGCCGGCCAGGGTCTCCGCGTCGCAGAACACCTCAAGTGCCGGTATCACCGTGATGCTGTCCACGGGATCTGTACGGCGCTGTGTCTCGGGGTCGTAGCGGGACATGGTGTCTATCTCATCGTCCCACAGCTCGATCCTCACCGGGTACTGCTCAGCCACGCTCCATATATCGAATATGGAGCCGCGCACGGCGAACTGGGCGGGGGAGGTCACCTCGTCCACGCGGGTATACCCCGACGCGGACAGCTTCTCCGCCAGCTCCTTGGTGTCCAGCACCGATCCGGCCTCTATACGCACGGAAGCTCCGTCCAGCGCAGAGGGCGGGAGAGTGCGCTGCATCAGCGACTCCGCGCTCACCGTCACCACGTCTGTCTCCCCGTGCCTGAAGCTATAGAGCACCCTGAGGCGCTCATGCTCGTATTCTCTGGACACGGCTTCAGCCCCGCCGAGGGAGAGTTCCTTGGCGGGGAAATGGGCTATATCCATCATCGGGGAGGCCAGCTCCCGCATATCATCGGCCATCCGTCGGGCCTGAGCCTCGTCCTCGCATACCACCACGGCCTGTCTGTGCAGCATACGGCACAGGTACAGCGAGAAGACTGACTTGCTCACCGAGGATATACCGGACACCCCCAAGGGAGAATATCCCCTTGCAAGGGTGTCCGTAACGGCCTTATGTATCTCGCTCCTCTCCAGGAGCGGCAAAAGTCTTTCAAATATCGTCATAATAAAATAAAGGGACAAGGTGCGCAGGCTATCACTGCTCGCTCACTATATGCTCCACATAGGGGCGGATCTGATTGGTCATATGGGCGATGGACTCGAACACGGCGCCCTTGGTGGTGCCCAAGTCGTTGGCTTTGACGATATGCTCGTTGACGGACATATAGTCCCGCTCGATCTTCTCGAAGGCATCGTTCACCACCGACAGCTCCTTAGCGGCGGTCTCTGCGGCATGGCGTATCTCATGCTCTACCTCGTCGGAGGTGCTGACCGCGGAGGCTATGCGCTCAAAGCTGTCCTTGGTGCGCATAGTGTCGGATACGGTGCTCCTGAAGGACTCGCCCGTGGAGGATATGACCGTGTTGATATGCTCGGTGCCGTTGCTTATATCGGTGATGTTCGCCTCAACGTCGTTGACCAGCAACTTGATCTCGTCCGCAAGGGTCTTTACCTCCCCTGCGACCACAGCGAAGCCGCTGCCTGCCTCACCTGCTCTCGCAGCCTCGATGGATGCGTTGATGGCAAGGATGTTGGTCTGGCTGGCGATGTCGGCGATCTTGTCGATGCACTCTCTTATGCGCACCACCGATACATTGAACTCGGATATGACCTCTGTCATCCTGTCGAACTCGGTCTGCAGCACCTCAGAACGGCTGCGGAGAGCATCGATCTCCTCGTTGGCCTCGTTCACGGCGGTATTGATATTGTCCTTGACCTTGCTGTACCCTGCGGATACTTCGGTCATCTGCTTGAACAGCTTGCCGAAGGACTCCATCTTGCCCTTCAGAGCTGCATCCTGCTCGAGCACGGAGTAGAACGACGACTGTATCAGCCGCAGCTCATCAAGGCTCATGAGCTCATTGTCCACCAGCTCCGAGCGGAACTCCGATATGGTATCGGCTATATGATAAAGGGGCTCATAGTCCGCCTTCTTCTGAGGTTTTTGTTTGAACAGCATGGCGGGCCCTCCTATTCGAATACTGCGCAGGACATGGACTGGTTCACGAACTGCCCGTTGTAATGTTCACCGTAGCCGAAGAAGCCGCAGTGAGGCGCGAAAGACATCTCATCCAGATAGTCCTGCAGATATCCGTTGTTCTCGAACAGCTGCTGGCGGAACACGCAGTTGACGGACAGTATGCCCGATACCGACGGCATGTCATTATGGATCTTGTCCACGGTCTGCTGTACTATGGTCTTGATGTCCTTCAGCTCAAGGAGCGTCAGCACGTCCGAGTCGCTGACCTGACGGTAGCAGGTAAGGCCATCGCCCAGTACTCCGCTGATGGACACGATGAATATGTCCTTGCCCACGATGCGCCCGAAGGGATTGCGCAGGGTACGCTGTGATACCTCGGCGTCATCGACGATATGCAGCAGCTCCTTGTATACCAGCTTTGCGGGCCTGCCGTTTAGCTCGCCTATATAATACTTCGACGGGTCGGTGCGGCTGGCGATATATCTCTGATCCCCAACGGGACGGTACAGGTTCTCCTTGTAGACCTTCACCCTGCCGCCCAGGTTCTTCACCAGAGCGTAGGCCGCAGCGTCGTAGTATACCTTGCCGTTGACCGCCACGGGCAGCCCTGCCCGTACCGTGCCGCCCGTCAGGTGTATGCCGTGATGGCGCATCACACCGTATATCGTAGCCAGCACACAGGCATCATTGCCCGTACACATGGTGATGCATACGGTATCGTCGATACCCGCCGAGACAGCATTGCAGTTGCGCTTGAGCTCTCCGATATCGGTCACGGGAGCCGTGGACACATTGCGCATCACGCCCGTAACGGCATTGACGCCGTAGAGAGCGCACACTCCAAGGCCTCCCTCTGAGAAGCTGCGGCTGTAGAAGACCACGGGAGCCGCGATAGAGGGCACCCCGGGGAACAGCTGATCCAGCTGCTGTACGTTAGTCTCGAAATGCTCCTTGTCCGAATACAGTATCAGCAAGGAAGGCTTTGCATCGATGTTCTTCAATGCTTCCTTTATGTCGCCCGAAGGGCTCCAGCCCACGATCTGTCTCATAATGTCACCTCGGCGCAGAAATACTATACTTCATTATACCACTTTTCGGTCATTATGTCAATAGTCAAATAGAAGCTATAGAGCAGAGGCCGGATGATAGAAAGCAGATCTCCCGTCCCCTCGTCCCTTGTCCCTCGTCCCTTGTCCCTCGTCCCTTGTCCCTCGTCCCTTGTTCTTCGTCCCTTGTCCCTCGCCCCTTGCCCCTTGTCCCTTGTCCCTTGTTCTTCGTCCCTTGTCCCTCGTCCCTTGTCCCTTGTCTTTTGTCTCCTCAACAAATAACACTTGACGATCCCCGCCAAAAGATGTATAATTATCGAAAACGGCAAAGGGACATGATCATGGATATAAAGCATTTATTGGATATAGGCAGGCAGGCGGCGAAGGATCCCCGCAAGGCCCTGAGATACGCAGGCAGCCTGAAGGGGCTGGCACGTCAGATCTTGCTGGTGAAAAGGTCTCCCTACTTCGATGAGGAGTATTATCACCGAAACAATGCCGACTTAGATCATGTAAAGGACGTGGCGCGGCACTATCTTCTCCACGGCAGGATACGCACGCCCTCGGAGTTCTTCTGCGGGGAGGAGTATCTGTCGCTCCATGCGGACGTGAAGCGAGCTAACATAGAGCCGCTGGTACACTATGAGCTCCACGGCAGGGCAGAGGGACGCGAGGTGTCCTATCTGCAGGTGCATGAGCATACCTTCCCCGAGAAGGCCGTCTCCTGTGAGCGCACCTACACCAGAGAGCCCGTGCGTCACCGCCGCACCGCGGTAGTGTCCTGCTGGTCCGGCGACGGTGTCATACCCGAGACGCTGCTGATACTCCTGCGGGGCCTACATGAGATAGCCGACAATATCGTGCTCATAGGCGACTGCCCCGTGATCCCGGAGGATATGGACCTGCTGGAGGGACTGGTATGCTACGCACAGTTCACCCGCCATAAGCAGTATGACTTCGGCTCCTATAAGCGCGGCGTGGCCTATGCCGAGGAGAACGGTCTGCTGTCTGCCGAGACCGCAGACGAGCTGATACTGATCAACGACTCCTGCATAGGCCCCGTGTATCCCTTCTCCGAGAGCTTCGACAGGATGGCGCAGGTGACCTGTGACTTCTGGGGCTACAGCAACTACATCAGCAACGGCTGTGAGTATATATCCTCCTTCTTCTTCGTGTTCCGCCGCAAGGTGCTGGATGCGGGAGAGCCCGGGATATTCCTCTCCCGCGTGGACGGGGAATACGACAGAGGCCGCGTGATCGTCACGCTGGAGACCGTGTTCACCACCTATCTCATCGAGAAGGGCTTCCGATGCGAGCTCTACGAGCGCGACAATATATTCGCCAAGCCCCTGACCTTCTTGAAAAAATACCGCTGTCCTCTGGTCAAGAAGAAAGCGTTCACCCGCCCCGAGACCAAGGGCGAGGGCATAGAAGAGCTCATAGCCATCATAAAGAAGGCCAAGCCCGAGCTGAGCCCGTATATCAAGTTCGCTCCCCCCGTACCCAAGGACTTCTTCATACCCACCATAGAGGAGCACCGCTGGTCCTTCCCCGACAAGGTGCGGAGGATCGCGGAGAAGTATCGCCAAAGCGGCAAGGTGAAAGTACTGTTCTTCATCAACAACTGCTCCCTCTTCCCGTCCCGTCCGCTTTATGACGCTATGTGCAAGGATCCTGCCTTCGACCCGTACATCGGCGTGATACCCGATCTGAGGTGGGGGAAGGACCCCATCCCCGAGATGGAGGAGCATGAGCATACGCTCCTTTCCGAGGGGATACCCGAGGACAGGCTGGTATACATACGTCCCGACGATATCGGCCGCTGGCAGGACGTGACCGAGGACATGGACATAGTATGCTACAATACCCCCTATGAGCTGTCTTCCTTCCGCTACGGCCACAGGTACAGCGTGGGGCGTGACTTCCTGCCGATCATGGTCAACTACGGCTTCTACCGTTCGGTATACGACGATCATATACTGCGCATGGACACCTACAGGTACATGTGGAAGGCCTTCTTTGAATGTGAGGAGACCGCCGCACAGTACCGCCGCTGCTCTATGTCGGGCGGCGATAACGCATACATCTCGGGCTACATCAAGATGGACGGCCTTGCAGCCCATGAGCCCCATCCCCATCAGGGGACACGGATACTGCTGGCGCTCCACCACTCGGTGGACGGCGGCACCAACGATACCCTGTCGCTGGCGAACTTCATCCGCTATATAGACTACTTCGAGGCTCTGCCCGACAAGTATCCCGACATCACCTTCGTGTACCGTCCCCACCCCTATCTGTTCACCATAATGCGCCGTCCCACGCTGTGGGGCGATGAGAAGACCGACGCCTTCATAGAGCGCATGAGATCCAAGTCCAACGTGGTATGGGACGAGAGCGACGACTACTTCACCGCCTTCGCCGACTGTGACGCATGCATACAGGACTGCGGATCCTTCCTGGTGGAGTACCAGTTCACGAACAAGCCTTGCTGCTATATGCTCAAGTCCCCCGAGGACATAGACCGCAAGTTCACAGATCTTGGGAAGAAGTGCCTCGACGCCTGCTACCTGTCCTACACCACCGAGGATATCGACAAGTTCATACACGACGTGGTATCGGGCGGCATAGACACCAAGGCCCTTGTGCGCGACGCCGTGCGACGCCGCATTATGGTCAACTACCCCCACGCTGCCGACGCAGCCCTCGAAAATATCAAGTCAGAGTTGAACGTATGACAGTCGAGCCGATCCCCGTGAAAAGGGCTGACACACAGGTCAGCCCCTACGAGATCGCCGTCTCCATCCCTGACTTATCCCGAAAGGATACACCATGAAAAGAGTGATCACCTACGGCACCTTCGACCTGCTGCATTACGGTCATATAGAACTGCTCCGACGCGCCAAGGCGCTGGGAGACTACCTGATCGTGGCCCTGTCCACCGACAGGTTCAACAGCGAGGAGAAGGGCAAGCACTGCTACTTCTCCTACGACAAGCGCAAGCTGCTGCTGGAGTCGGTCCGCTACGTGGATCTGGTGATCCCCGAGGACAGCTGGGATCAGAAGGCCGGCGACATACACCTGTACCATGTAGACACCTTCGTGATCGGCGACGACTGGCAGGGCAAGTTCGACTTCCTGCGCGACGAGGGCGCAGCGGTGGTATACCTCCCCCGCACCCCCGAGATCAGCACCACCGCCATAAAGAAGGATCTTTCCCTCTAGAGGCCGGAAAACGGAAACAGTATATGCATCCCCGTGGGCGCACACATAGGTGCGCCCCTACATGTCCGACCTCCCCGCAGATCACCCGTTCCTGTTTCTATCCCCCAGTTTGTAAACAAATTATGAATTTTGGCGATTTCACTTGACATCCGAGTGCAGAAGTGATATACTGACAGAGTTGCAAGTTGGACGGTGAGCCTGTCCTGCTGCTGGTGTAGCTCAGTTGGTAGAGCAGCTGATTTGTAATCAGCAGGTCGGGGGTTCGAGTCCGTCCACCAGCTCCATATGGAAGAGTTCCCGAGTGGCCAAAGGGGGCAGACTGTAAATCTGTTGTCACTGACTTCGGTGGTTCGAATCCACCCTCTTCCACCAAAGAGCGCAGATATGATCTGCGCTCTTTTTCTTTTTCTTGCATAGCCTATGCATATGGCTCTGTTACCGTTTTGTCATCTATAAAATTTATTTTGTTAGGATTCCCTATTGATTTTTTTTCCAATATGTAGTATAATTATAGAATGTGAAAGTATCGAAAGGGAACGGATATGGATAAGAAGATAAAAAAGGATAGCCGGTCTGCAGCCGGCAAGTCTG
>JAFYEQ010000375.1 GCA_017544185.1 Oscillospiraceae bacterium | reverse complement strand
GAACACGCTGTGATCCCACTTGGTATGTTTATCGTGGCTGTCGCGTCCGAGAGTGTTCTCCAGACCGCTGTCGGTATAGGGGTATATGTCCCTGAACATCCAGCCCTGATTGGGCTCCTCTACTGTTTCTTCCACATAGCCCGATACCACGCCCATGCCGCTCCAGGATACGTACTGGTACTCAGCCCCCAGAGCCTGTGCGGTAAGATACGCATACCCGCGCAGGGGATCTTCCGTTGCCGTGGAGAAGTTCTCCTCCGCACCTGCTGCGCCTATGCCGTAGCCGCAGGTGATCGAGTCGCCCACGAACTCTATGCGTCTCTGTGATGCGGGAGCGGGGGGCGGCAGCAGTTCGCCGTCGATGGCTATGCTCTTGATGCCTGCCTTAGCGAAGGCCGCCTCGGACAGCTTCATGATGCGTATGGTCACGGTCTTGGGAGCATCGGATGACCACAGCTCCACGTCCTGCTCGCGCTCGTCTATGCTGAAGCGGCGAACGAAAATGCCGTCTGCAAATATGCCCATATGGGCTCTGAATATCTCCTCGGACGGGCAAAGGTCGCTCACGATCTTAGCACTTGCCCTCGTTCCTGTAAACGTGAACTCGCAGAAGGTGCAGGTGTAGTCCATATACAGCACACCGTTGTCTGTGAGAGTGCGTCCTCCTATCCTGACCTTATCGGGTGACGGGAAAAATTCCATCAGTTCTTCCTCCTGAATATCTCATTCATGTCGTATATCACGTCAGACGGGAGCATACCCGTCATGGAGAGGCGCTGTGCGGTGATATCAGCAGCCGCTCCGAAGATGTACACCGCAGCACAGGCGGACTCGAAGAGCCTGTCGCCCTTGTTGGATGCGATGATCCCCGCCGTGAGGCCTGTGAGCACATCGCCGCTGCCGCCCTTTGAAAGGCCGCCGTTGCCCGTGCAGGACAGGTACGCCCGTCCGTCGGGGGATATGATGTAGGTAGGCCAGCCCTTGCTGACCACTACGGCCTGTGACTTCTCTGCCAGCTCTATGGCGTATCTTAGCCTGTCAGCCGTGACCTCTGCGGGATCTGCTCCCACCAGCCTTGAGAGCTCCTTCGGATGGGGCATCATCACGGCCCTGCACCCGAAGGATGCGGTCATATCTGCTCTGCCGGCCAGCACGTTCAGTCCGTCCGCGTCTATGACAAGGGGTATCCTCTCCCTGCCGCATATGCGTATGCATTCCCCGACCACCGCCGATATGTCCGCAGATGTGCCCATCCCCGGGCCTATGGCAGCTGCGGAGCATATCTTCAGCTCCTCCTCCAGTCTGTCCAGGGAGGTAGCGGAGATCTCGCCTGCCGCGTTATGGTCGAGTATAGCGTATGTAGCCTCGTATATGCCTGCGCCTACGCGGTCTGCCACGGTGTCCACCGTAGCCAGACGCACAAGTCCAGCTCCGCCGGAGAGCGCAGCCCTGACGGACAGCGCCGCCGCTCCGCTCATGGAACGGGAGCCAGCAGCGATCAGCAGCTTCCCGAAGCTCCCCTTGTGGGACAGCTCATGCCTTGCGGGAAGAGCGGCGAGGGCCGTCTCCTCGTCCATCATGCGCATCACGTAAGGCATGGAGGACAGTGCGTCCTCTACACCGATAGCTACTGTATGTATCTCGCCGCAGAGCCTCTTTGCCTTGGGCTGGAACATACCCAGCTTTACCGCGCCGAAGGTAACGGTATGGTCAGCAGAGAAGGCGCAGCGTGCCGCTGATCCCGTATCCGCATCTATGCCCGAGGGTATGTCCGCGGCTATCTTGAGAGCGCCGCTGTTCATCACGTCCGCGAAGAGAAGAGACACGTTCTCGGGCAGCTCCCCGTGGAAGCCCGTGCCGAACACCGCGTCCACTATCACGTCATAGTCACTGGTCCTCACGTCGCTCCACGGCACGGTGCGCACGTCATAGGACTGCATACGCGTGAACTCCTCTGCGGCTATGCCCGTGGGAGCCTTGTCCGACATGAGCGCCGCGGTGACGCGCATCCTGGAGGACAGCAGCCTTGCGGCAGTGAAGCCGTCTCCGCCGTTGTTCCCCTTGCCGCACAGTATCAGCACGCTCTTGCCGTCGGGCTCGTCAGTCAGGGAGAGCACCGCGGACGCCAGCTCCTCCCCCGCTCTTTCCATCAGGCCGAAGAAGCCCTTGCTATTGCGGTCTTCGCTGCCTGCAGCGATGGCCTCGGCCCTTCTCATCTGATCGACAGTACATATCATATCATACATGATCATCATCTCTGCTTCTTTTCACGCCGCGTACCCGTAAGGCGCTCGGTGCGCACGGTCAGCGACAGATCGTCCATATAGCTGTATGCCCCCGCCGCGTTGGACACGGGCTTCATGCTGCCGTAGCCCACGGCTCCGGAGATCAGCGCAGCG
>JAFYEQ010000374.1 GCA_017544185.1 Oscillospiraceae bacterium | reverse complement strand
GGGTGAGGTGACCATCACCGCATCGGATAATGTGAGCTTCAATATAAACAAAGGCGAGTTCGTTGTGATCACAGGCGAATCGGGCGCGGGCAAGACCACGGTACTGAATCTCCTCGGCGGCATGGACCGCTGCGATGAGGGCGAGATCATCGTTGACAGCAAGAATATAGCAGATCTTAGCAACAGGGCGCTGACTGCTTACCGTAGATACGATATCGGCTTCGTGTTCCAGTTCTACAATCTGGTGCAGAACCTGACCGCCAAGGAGAACGTGGAGCTGGCGTCCCAGATATGCAAGGACCATCTGGACCCTGCAGAGACGCTGGAAAGAGTAGGCCTTGCCGACCGTATGGACAGCTTCCCCTCACAGCTCTCGGGCGGCGAGCAGCAGAGAGTGTCCATCGCCCGTGCCATAGCCAAGTCTCCCAAGCTCCTCCTGTGCGATGAGCCTACGGGAGCCTTAGACTACAATACCGGCAAGAACATACTCTCGCTGCTGCAGGACTGCTGCAGGGAGCATGGGATGACCGTGGTGGTCATCACTCATAATCAGGCGATAACCCCTGTGGCAGACCGCGTGATACGCATGAAGAACGGGCGTGTGGCTAAGATCATGCTCAACCCATCTCCCGTATCCATAGACCAGATAGAATGGTGATCAGCTGATGTCAAGACTATTTTTGGATATGCTCCGCGGAGTATGGCGCACCTTCGGCAGGTTCCTGGCCATTGCCGCCATAATAGCCATAAGTTGCGCCTTCTACGCCGGAGTGCGCTCTGCCGCTCCTCAGATGGAGAAGTCGGCATGGGATCATATACAGGAGTCCCATCTGGCCGATGTGTCAGTCAAGTCCACTCTCGGCTTTGCGGACGACGATCTGGAGTATCTGCTGGCTACCCAGCGCTCCTTTGACAGAGGCTATCAGGGGTACAGCGCAGATCTTATCACAGACGGGCTCAGAGGCGAGTGCGTGATACGCCTGTTGTCCTACGATCCGTCCTATGGTATGGATATACCCATAGTCGTGGAGGGACGTCTGCCCGAAACAGCGGGGGAGATAGCCGTAGATGCGCGCCAAAGCGACGATCTGCACCTGTCCGTAGGCGATACGCTGGTACTTCGTTCCGATGACGGCGATATCGCTGATATCCTCAAGGGCAGCAGCTTCACCGTGGTAGGACGTATAACATCGCCTCTCTGGCCTACAGACAGCAGAGGCACATCACAGGCGGGCACAGGAGAGGTGACAGCCTTTGCCTACACCGTCCCCGATGCCTTCGCCTATGAGACCTATACCGATATATACCTCCACGTCAAGGGCACCGACGACCTTCCGCCCTTCTCCAAGGAGTATGACGACCTTGTAAAGGTGGCTGCCGACGGCATCGAGACCGCCAAACAGTCGATAATAGACCGCAGACGCGACCGTATCAGGGCCGATGCCGATGCGGAGATGGCTGATGCGAGACAGCAGCTGGCAGATGCCAAGAAGGAATTCGACAAGGGCAACGAGGAGTACCTTTCCTTCCTTGATGCATACAACAAGGCCAAGGAGCAGATAGATGCCCAGAAGGGACAGCTGTTCGAGTCTACGGGCGACCGCGATGACAGTCTCCGTGAGCTGGATGCGGAAGAGAGCCGCATGAACGACCTGGCTGCTACCTGTGATAAGGTACAGAGGATCCTCGATGACTATGCTGATACCTATCTTCAGGCCCTCACTCCCGAGCTCCTGTCGGAGCTGACCTCCATACAGGACCTGTACTTCGCCAACTCCGTAGATGCCAATATGAAAGATCTCCTTGCGGTATATATCATCACAGACCCCGCCTCGGATCCTGCCACCCGTGAGACTGCTCGTACTGCTATCGTTTCCCTCAATGAGCAGGTAAGGAGCGCAGCGTGGACAAAGATCGGACAGATCCGCGACCAGAGAGACGCCATAAAGGATACGGGCAGCGAGCTCACATCCGCCGGTACGGATCTTATCACATCCCAGCACCGTCTGACCGAGGCCAAGCGCAAGCTGGAGGAGGCCGAGCGCGAGCTGTCCAAGGGGCAGCAGAAGCTGCGCGAGGCCGAGACCGAGCTCTACGATGCACAGGCTCAGGTGGAGGAGCGGATCGCCGACGGCAGGCTCTACGTGAGAGACCGCAACAGCTTCGATCCCGATCCCATGTCATACGGCGAGGACTGCGAGCGCCTTGACAGGATAGCCGCAGTGTTCCCTGTATTCTTTGTGCTGCTGGCAGCTCTGGTATGCTGTGCCACCATGACCCGTATGGTGGAGGAGCAGCGCACACAGGCCGGCACCATAAAGGCGCTGGGCTACTCCACCTTCAGCGTTATACTGCAGTACCTGCTGTACGCCGCGACTGTGACCATATTCGGCTGTGCCATAGGCCTTACTGTGGGCTTCAAGTGCCTGCCTATCATACTGTGCAAGTGCTATGCCACCATGTACCGCTATCCCGCCTTCGTTCCCTCCTTCGACAAGGACATAGCCATCGGGTGCGTGATAGTATCACTGCTGTGTACGGTACTGTCCGCGCTGTACGCATGCATACGCGAGCTCACGGGGATGCCTGCGGTACTGATACGTCCCAAGGCGCCCCGAAGCGGCAAGCGCATACTCCTTGAGCGCATCAAGCCCATATGGTCGGGACTTCCCTTCCTCCACAAGGTATCCTTCCGCAATCTGTTCAGGTATAAGAGCAGGTTCTTCCTCATGGTGGTGGGCATAGGCGGATGTACCGCCCTGCTGCTGACGGGCTTCGGCCTGAAGTACGGCATATCCGCTGTACTGGACAGACAGTACGGGGACATATTCAAGTTCGATATGCTCGTATCGCTGGATGAGAAGTCCTCCCTTGAGGAACAGGCGGAGATCAGCAGTGCTCTCAGATCTCTCGATGGCTATACGGATCATATGTATGCCGTGATGGACAGATATGATGTGACCGCGGGCGATGAGACCCGCTCCGCAAACGTGTTCTGCGCGCTGGACAATTCCATATACACTATGGTGGATCTGCGCGATGCCAAGACGGGCAGCGAGATACTGCTCTATGATGACTATGCGGTCATCACCGAGAAGCTGGCAAAGCTGCTGAACGTGAAGCAGGGCGACAAGATATCCATCGAGGGCGCGGGCGAGATAGAGATATACGCGATCGCCGAGAACCATATAGACCACTATATATACCTTACGAAGAACACCTATGAGCAGCTGTTCTCCATACCCAAGGCAAATACCATACTGGTGGACATGTCGGGCGCTCCCGACAGATCTGCAAGGCGCACGTCCGTACAGAAGATCATAGACTGTGACGGAGTGCTCTCCGCGGTGTATATGACCGACGGCCTACAGAACTTCCACGACCTGCTGGGCTCCCTGGATCTGATCGTAGGCGTGGTGATACTGTTCACAGGACTGCTGTCACTGGTGATACTTCTGAACCTTGCCAACATCAACATCACCGAGAGACGCCATGAGCTGGCCACTATCAAGGTGCTGGGCTTCTTCGACAGCGAGGTCGGAGCCTATGTGTACCGCGAGAACCTGGTGACCAACGTGATCGGCATCATACTGGGCCTTATCGTGGGCATATCCTTCGAGAGGTTCGTGCTCATCACCGCTGAGGTGGATCAGGTGATGTTCGTGCGGGATCTCCCGCCCATATGCTTTGTTATGTCGGCAGCTATGATGGTGATATTCATACTTATCGTGAACATAGTCATATTCTTCAAGCTCAGGCGGATAGATATGACCTCGTCTATGAAGGCTGTCGAATGATGATCGGAGTTGATGATTTGAACACACCTTTGGATAACGAAAACACAGCGGAGGAGAACGCGCCTGCCGCTGCAGGATGTGCGGATGTCTCCGATGAGGCACCGGTACAGCCCGTACAGGATGAGCCCGCGTCCGATAAAGAGCAGACAGGTACTGACGACGCAGAGGAGATAGTCCCCGATGACACCGAGGGAGCTCCCAAAGCTGCACCTAAGCGCCCGGGGCTCATAAAGCGCATGATATCCCATATCTTAGAGCATAAGATATATATATTCGTGTTCCTTGTGCCGGCTCTCCTGCTCTTTGCAGCCTACGCCGCCTTCAGAGTGCATCCCTTCGGGGATATGTCCGTGCTGGTCCTCGACCTCAACGGTCAGTACGTGTACTACTACGAGAACCTGCGTGACGCTCTTCACGGCAACGGCTCCCTCGTGAACTCCTGGAGCCGCAACCTTACGGGCGAGATCATGGGCATGTACGCCTATTATCTTGCGAGCCCCTTCGTCATCATACCCATGCTCCTGCCGCGAGCTATGATGACAGAGTCACTGCTGATCATGCAGCTGTGCAAGATAGGCACCGCATCCGTCACGTTCTTCATATACCTCAGACGCTCCCGCGGCTCGCGAGAGAGCACTGCCTTCATATTCTCGATAATGTATTCCCTCATGCCGTATATGATCGTGCAGCTCATGAACCCCATGTGGCTGGACGGCATGATATATCTGCCTCTGATAATACTTGGCATCGAGGATATCATCAATGGCAAGGGCTGGGTATCCTTCATCATACCCCTGGCGCTGATGTATATGGCACACTTCTACATCGGTTGGATGATCACCTTCTTCTCGATCATCTACTTCCTGTACTATTACTTCGCAGGCAAGAAGGTATACAAGTTCTCCTTCAAGTCCTTCGTGGCATCGGGCTGCAAGTTCGCAGCAGGCGGCATCATGGCGGCCTGTGCTGCTTCGTGGGTGCTCATACCCCTGTATCACTCGCTGGCTCTCGGCAAGTTCGAGTTCTCAAAGCCTAATTATACCATGAAGACCCAGTTCGACTTCCTGGAGTTCTTCAAGAACGTGCTGCCCAACGTATACGACACCTGTCGTCCCGAGGGCTCTCCCGTGATATACTGCGGCGTAGTCACCGTGATACTTCTCCCGCTGTTCTTCCTGAATTCCCGCATACGTTTCCGCGAGAAGATGGGACTGGGCGCAGTACTGCTGACAGTGCTGCTGTCTATGTATATGTCCACTGTGGATCTGGCATGGCACGGGATGCAGGTGCCCAACTGGCTGCCGTACCGCTATTCCTTCACGTTCAGCTTCATCATGCTGGTGATAGGTGCCATCACCTTTGAGAGACTGCAGGGCATAACGCTCAAGGATCTGGGCGTCACAGCTGTGGCTCTGATGGTATATGCCTTCTACGTGGGCAAGCAGGAATTCAAGGGCGTCGACCTGATACTCACAGTATGGTATACTGTGATATTTACCTTCGTGTACTCTGTATTCATCAAGTACATAAAGACCACGGACCGCAAGTGCCGTGCAGTGCTCACGTATATACTGGGAGTCATAGTATGCGGCGAGATGTTCGGTTCTACGCTCACAACGCTGTTCGACATCAATAAAGACGTGGTATACTCAAAGTACTCGTCTTACAACAGGTATATCACCTTAGGCCGCGAAACTGTACAGCGTATATATGAGAAGGATCCTTTCGAGGAGAGCGGCGTGTACAGGATCGAGAAGGACTATCACCGCACCGTCAATGACGCGCTGGCTATGGGCTCCTTCGGCATATCCCACTCCAGCTCCACACTAAATGCCGCTCCTATACAGTTCCTGCGCCGTCTGGGCTACTCCTACGGCGGGCACTACATCAAGTACAAGGGCGGTACATATATATCCGACTCCATCCTCGGCATAAAGTACGTCATGGACAAGGAGACGGTGGAGAGCGACAAGTTCCCCGAGAACAAGTCCTACAAGGATCTGCTCCTCTCCAACTCCGATGGTACCGACACCTTCGCGGTATACGAGAACCCCTATGCGCTCCCCGTGGCGTTCATGGCGGATAAGTCAATAATGGACATCGAGTTCGACCTGGACGACCCCTTCGAGAACCAGAACCTGTTTCTGAGCCATATCGTGGGCGAGGTGGACAAGGAGTACTTCCACCGCGTAGCCATCAAGAGCACCGTTCCCGAGAACGCAAAGCAGTCCAGCTACGGCTCTCATGTGAAGTATACCCCCATAGAGGAAGGGAAGAACTGCCATATCGAGTATATCCTCAAGGCCCCCAACGAGAATATGATGTACTTCTATATGCCCTCGTCCTATGAGCGCAAGGTCAATCTCTGGCTCAACAAGGAGTTTTTAGACTACTACTTCGAGGGCGGCAATATGTGCATACAGACCCTGGGACGCTTCGAGCAGGGCGAGCAGATATCCTTCATCGTTACCGTGACCGAGGAGAAGAAGGAAGTGCTGTTCAAGGACAAGATGTTCTGCTGGCTGGATGAGGCTGCCTTCAAGGAGGATATCGAAAAGGCCAAGGAGCACGGGCTGAACGTCACATCCTTCAAGGAAGACCATCTCACAGGCGATATCACCGCCGACAAGGACGGCATCATGCTCACCACGATCAGCTGGGAGCCCGGATGGACGATATATGTAGACGGCGTGGAGACCGAGCCTGTGGAGGTGCTGGACGCGCTTATCGGCGTGCCTCTCACCGCAGGACACCACACCATCGAGATGAAGTTCTTCCCCGAGGGACTGAAGACCGGTATCGTAGTATCCATATCGGGCGTCATAGCAATAATAGCGCTGATATTCCTTGAGCCGAAGAAAAAGAAAGAGAGTGATGCGGCATGACCGCAGTGATCACGGGTGCTACGAGAGGCATCGGACGTGCCTGCGCCAAGATGTTCTTTGATGCGGGATATCATGTGATCGGCGTGTACCGCTCCAGTGAGGATATAGCCGACGCCATGAGTGCAGAGGGATATGAGATGTATCGCTGCGACGTCAGCGACAGCGAGAGCGTGGCGGATATGTGCTCCGTGATACATACCGCAGACGTGCTGGTCAACTGTGC
>JAFYEQ010000373.1 GCA_017544185.1 Oscillospiraceae bacterium | reverse complement strand
GCACTCAGCCATTCATCATAATATGCGATGAGATAGAGGATCCCCATAACCTGGGGGCCATCATACGTACCGCTGAGGCAGCGGGCGCAGACGGGGTGATCATACCCAAGCGCCGCAGTGCATCCCTCAACGCCACCGTGTTCAAGACATCGGCGGGGGCAGCGGCACACCTTCCCGTGGCAAGGGTAGCCAATATATCCCAGACCATAGATATGCTCAAAGAGAAGGGCGTATGGATATACGGCACTGATGCCTCGGGCAGCAGCTACACACAGACCGACCTTACAGGCGCTGTGGCGTTCGTCATCGGCAGCGAGGGCTACGGCATGGGCAAGCTGATACGCAGCAAATGCGACTGTCTGGTATCGCTCCCCATGAACGGCAAGATCAACTCCCTCAACGCCTCCGTCGCAGCAGGCATATTCATGTACGAGACAGTACGCCAGCGCAGCTGAGCGGCCCGACGACAGAGCGATATAGAACGAGGTGCAGGGGCAGTGCGTCCGCCGCACCGGTCGCTGTCCACTACTGACAGAGGAGCTTCGATCAACTGAAATGAAATATTCCATCGATGATATACTGGGGGAATACAAAGACCCTTCGGCCGGCGGAGACGACCTTGAGGACATACTCAAGAGCTATCCCGCCACCAAGAGCTACGATGCGGATCTGGCCGGTATCTTCGAGACCGACGAGACGGCCATGTCGGTATCGGATCTGAACATCACCCCCGCCAGCAGCTATCCCTCTGCGGAGGAGATACGCAGGAAGGCTGCCAATATCACCCTTGTCCCCGATGAGGAGCTCTCCCCCGAGGACAGGCTGAAAAAACAGCAGCAGATAAACTACGAGATAATCAGCGGCGACTACGACCGCCTCAATGTGCCCGACGAGCTCAAGACCTCTATCGAGCTGGAGGCAGAGCGTCTGGAGGGCGAGGCCGCAGGCGGCGACGCCTTCGACGACGTATCCGCCGTGCTCCCCCAGGTATCCATGCCCGATGAGGAGTACCGCCCCGACATCACCATGACCGAGGGCAGTGCGGACATATCCCCCGACGAGGACGATATGCCCGCCGATGAGGCGAGGCCCTTCGACGAGGATATCCCCTCCTTCGACGAGATGTTCCCCGAGACCAAGAAGAAGAGCATATTCTCCGGCTTCTTCGGGCTCTTCAAGAAGAAAGAGAAGACGGACAAGAAGTTCGGTCTGGATCTGTTGGGCGACATACAGGGCGTCCACTCCGAGGACGAGGACGACGACTTCGAGAAGAAGTACGGCAACGGTCCTCTGTTCACCGAGGATGAACGCGAGGAGCTCATAGGCGAGCATAAGATCCCCTCAGACGTGGATTTCGAGGAGGATCAGGGACACAGCCTGTCGGAGAAGATGGAGCTCGATGAGTACAGCGTGAAGTACTCCGGCGACAAGGATCTGCAGCCTGTGGTGATACACAAGGAGGAGCCGCCTCCGCAGGTGGACGACCCCTTTGACAAGTACGCAGACCTTGACAAGATAAACGAGCTGGATCTTGACAGCATACTCGCTCAGTACGAGACCCCGAAGAAGACCTCCTCCGAACAGTCGGGCTGGGGCTCCATATCGGATATGGTGGGCATGCTGATCGCCCACGAGGACGACGGCGAAGTCAGCGAGCTGGGCTCCAAGAAGGTGCGCCCCATAGAGCGTCCCAAGGTGTCCGACGTGGATCTGGGACTCTCCGGGAAGATACTGCCCGACACTGCGTCCTTCAAGATCACCGATCCTCAGATAAAGAAGATCAGGGACCTTAAGAAGAGCCGTGAGGAAAAAGTCAAGAACTTCAAGATCGAAGGCTTCGGCGACGACGAGGAAGAGGACATCATCGATGAGCTGGACCAGATCGACGAGAAGCTCCTTGCCGCAGAAGCGGAGACCGAGGAGCCCGAGACCATAGATGACTTCAGTTCCCTCAACGATGCGCCCGCCATCTCGCAGCACATCGACAAGCAGAAGAACGAGCTGCTGATACGTCTGCTGATACTGGCGGTATGCTTCGCCGTTTCGGTATACATAGCCATCGCCAACGATCTGGACCTCCCCGTACTGGAGACCTTCACCTTCATCAACAAGCACCAGCACCCCGACTCATTCCTCACGGTGAACACCGTGGTGGGCATGATCGCGGGAGCGGTATGTCTCAATAATATATTCGGCGGCGTAGGCGCACTGTTCAGGCTCAAGCCCAACAACGACTCCCTCTCCGCCATGGCGCTGGTCACCAGCCTTATCACGTCTCTCTTCGGGCTCATGTCCACCAACGTGATACGCGGCAGCTATGCGTATGTATATATGCCCGTAGCTATAGGCGCTCTGATATTCAACACCATAGGCAAGCTGCTGATCGTGTCCCGTACCCGCCGCGGCTTTGCCAACATCACGGCCGATACCGAGCACTACGCCCTCTTCTGCATGAAGGAGGACAGCGAGCAGGCCGTGAACTTCACTAGAGGCGCCATCACCGACCTGCCCCGTCTGGCAGGTATGCACAAGACGGAGCTGATCACCAACTTCCTCAAGAACTCCTACGCCACCGACTCTACCGACGGCTTCTGCCGCCGACAGACCCCCGTGATCGCGGCACTGTCCGTGATACTCGGCGTGGTGGCAGGCTTCATGGGACGTGTGGAGCACGGCTCGATGGGTGCCTTCGGTGTAGGTCTGTCGGTATGCTCGGCGGTATGGGCGGTATGCTCGTGCTACGCTATGATGCTGATCGTCAACCTGCCCATGAACAGGCTCTCCAAGTCCTGCGAGAAGAAGCAGGGCGCTGTGATCGGCTTTGACAGCATAGAGGAGTTCGCTCCCGTCAACACCGTGATGGTGGATGCACAGCAGATATTCCCTGCGGGCTCCATCAAGCTGCGCAACATCAAGAGCTTCTTCAACACTTCCATGGACGAGGCCATCGTTCAGGCGGCCAGCCTTACTCACCAGTCGGGCTCTATACTCGACACCATGTTCTACGAGATCATATGCGGCAAGGTGGAGATGCTCTCACCCGTGGAGAGCTACCTCTACGAGGACAGCATGGGAGTATGCGGCTGGATCAACAACAAGCGCGTGCTTCTCGGCAACCGCGATCTGATGATCAACCACAGCATAGAGGGCCTTCCCTCCGCAGTGAAGGAGCAGGAATACACGAAGAACGGGCGCATAGCGGTATACCTGTCCATATCCGGACAGCTCTCCGCCATGTTCATAATCGAGCTGGTGCCCGACTTCCATATATCCGAAGCACTGAGAGATCTGGAGCGCCGCAACATCGCGGTGATGCTCCGTTCTGTAGACTCCATGCTGTCGGTCAACACCCTGTCGGACCTCTTCGACGTATCGCCGTCCTTCTTCAGGCTTATCCCCTTCCGCTATCACAGTGAGTTCTCACAGGCGGTGGGCTTCACCGCCGAGGCCGACGCCAAGCTGGCATGCACGGGCTCATTCCCGTCCTTCGTACAGCTGATAAACGGCACGAAGACGCTCCACACCGTGATATCCTTGGGTATAGCTGCGCAGGCGGCGCAGATACTCTTCGGCATACTCCTGATAATATTCCTGATACTGATACGCAACTTCACGGAGCTGACGGTATGCAAGGTGCTGGTGTACGATCTGGCATTTGCGGGGGCGTATGCTATATTCCAGCGGTTCTACAAGCTGTGACCGGGAACTTCGGTCTTATCATCCTTATCATAATGATGCGGGGGCGCACACGCAGGTGCGCCCCTACTTTTATG
>JAFYEQ010000372.1 GCA_017544185.1 Oscillospiraceae bacterium | reverse complement strand
CTGACCGGGGGTGAGACGGGCGAACTCCATATTGCCTATGTAGTATACACTGCGGGTATACTTGAGTATAGCCGGCACGTCCGATGCGATATAGGTCTCACTGTCGGTGACGCCGATGATCATGGGGCTGTCCTTGCGGGCTGCCCATATCTCCCCGGGAAGATCCTTGAACATGATGCACAGAGCGTAGGAGCCTCTGATGTGGAGCATAGCCTTGTGTATAGCATCCACGGGATCGCCGTTGGTCTTCTTGTAATAGTAGTCCACCAGCTTCACGGCTACCTCGGTATCGGTCTCCGTGTGGAAGCTGTAGCCCTTCTTCAAGAGCTTTTCCTTGAGCTCGCGGAAGTTCTCTATGATGCCGTTGTGTACGCCTGTGACGGCGCCGTCATCGGAGCAGTGAGGATGGGCATTGTTCTCCGAGGGCTCGCCGTGTGTAGCCCAGCGGGTATGTCCTATACCGCAGGAGCCTCTGAGGGCACGGCCCGAATCGGTCTTATCTATGAGCTCCTGGAGCTTGCCCTTGGCCTTGACCACCTTGATCTTGCCGTCGCCGTCGCGTACGGCTACGCCCGCGGAGTCATAGCCTCTGTATTCCAGCTTGCTCAGACCCTCCAGCAGGATCGGAGCAGCCTCCTTAGTACCTGTAAATCCAACTATACCGCACATATAATTATCCTTTCTCCTAAATCATGATCGGTGTTATTTGTATGTAAACGTTACTTTATACTCCTGTGTCTCGGGAGTGGCTTTCAACAAAGATGTTATCGCTAGCTCGGCCTGAGAACGCGCTGTTTTGATAAACCCTTCATCTTTTAGCAGCGCTTCCTCTTTGAGCATCATATCCTGCTCGATCTGTCCCATCCCGTCTTCGGTCTCTATATCTACGAACAGAGCTTTCTTAGTGTCATAGCTTCTGAGATCGTGTGGCCTCTCGTGTGACAATATCTCAAGCTCCGGCATTGTTATATTGATGACCTTATCAAAGGTATCCTCGTTTATCTCGATCTCTGAAAGATCATATCCGGCCTTGATGCACGATGAGTATACTATCAGCTGTTGTTCTTTCAATAACAGAGACTTCTTCTCAGCCACAGAGACGGCATCGTAAGTATATTTGACTGTAGTAAGTTCCTGTATAGGCTCTATCACTCCGCCGATGGTGATCGCTCTTTGTATCCTATCATTTCTGCTCATGATCAGCACCGTGACAAGTACGCCTATTATCAGCGACAGCACGGCAATAAGTATAATTATTACTACAGAAATTCGGGGGGGGGTAGAGCGGTCGGTCCTTTTTTCCATGATCATACCTCTTTTCGTATCATATATGATATGTATAACAAAAAGCCGTATCACTGTCTTGCAGCGATACGGTATGGCGCAGAAGGAGGGACTCGAACCCTCGCGCCGGTTTCCCGACCTACGCCCTTAGCAGGGGCGCCTCGTCACCAACTTGAGTACTTCTGCTTGGTAACATATAACATATTGGCGGAGAGGGTGGGATTCGAACCCACGGTCCCTTTTGAG
>JAFYEQ010000371.1 GCA_017544185.1 Oscillospiraceae bacterium | reverse complement strand
GTTCGCTACCATATTCATCGGCGAGGACGTGTCCGCGGAGAAGGCCGCCGAGCTGGAGAGCATCGTAAAGGCGAAGATCAACAACGTTGACATCAGCTTCATACGCGGCGACCAGCCCGTGTATTACTATATCATCTCCGTCGAGACAGGTGAATGACCGCATGATCGTTATCATCACAGGCCACTACGGCAGCGGCAAGAGCACCGTGGCGGCTAACCTGGCGGCTTCCATGACGGGCGACACCGTCATAGTGGATATGGATACTGTAGATCCATATTACCGCACCGCGGACCTTAAGACTTATCTGGAGGCTCACGGCGTGAGGGTCATCGCTCCCATGTACGCCCGCACCAATCTTGACGTCCCCGTGCTGGACTACGATATACAGACCATATGCGAGAACACCGAGAACGTAGTCATAGATATGGGCGGCGACGATGCGGGGACCTACCCGCTTGGCCGTTATCGTGCCTATCTCAGCTCCCGCAGCGATGTGAAGATGCTGTATGTGGTGAACTTCCGCCGCATGCTGACATCCTCTCCCGCGCAGGCCGCAGAGGTCATGGGGGAGATAGAGGCTGCCTGCGGTCTGAAGATCGGCGGCATCATCAACAATACATGTCTGGGCGAAGAGACCGATGAGGATATCATACGCGAGGGCATCCCGAAGGCCGAGGAGCTCTCCCGCATGACAGGGACAGATATTTACGCGCACACGTCCCCGAGGGAGCTGTCTCTCGAGGGTACGATGCCTATAGATATAATAATGGATAACAGGCTGGGCTGAGCCCGGCTGATAAGGAGGAACTATGGCTGAAATGAGAGTGGACAGAGACAGGTGCAAGGGCTGCGGTCTTTGTGTCGATGTCTGTCCTAAAAAGATCATCACCATCCGCAGAGATATCCGCAACCAGAAGGGCTACAGCCCTGCTGAGTGTACCGACGTATCAAAGTGCATCGGCTGTGCCATGTGCTTTATGATGTGCCCCGATCAGGCGATCGAAGTGGAGAAGTGAGAGGTGTACCATGGAAGAAAGAATGCTTATGAAGGGCAATGAAGCCCTTGCTGAGGCTGCGATAAGGGCAGGCTGCAAATGCTATTTCGGCTACCCCATCACTCCCCAGACGGAGATCGCGGCGTATATGTCCAAGCGCATGCCCAAGGTGGGTGGCGTGTTCATCCAGGCAGAGAGCGAGATCGCGGCCATAAATATGGTCTACGGCGCAGCATCCGCAGGCGTCAGGGCGATGACCTCGTCCTCGTCCCCCGGTATATCCCTCAAGTCCGAGGGCATATCCTATCTGGCAGGATCCGACCTTCCCTGCGTCATAGTCAACGTTGAGAGAGGCGGCCCCGGTCTGGGCGGCATACAGCCCTCCCAGTCGGACTACTATCTGGCTACCAAGGCTGGCGGCCACGGCGACTTCTCGCTGCTGGTGTTCGCTCCCTCCTCCGTACAGGAGATGGCAGACCTGGTGGTCAAGGCCTTCGACAATGCCGACAAGTACCGTATGCCCGCCATGATACTGGCAGACGGTCTGCTCGGTCAGATGATGGAGCCTGTACGCTTCCCCGAGAGCTACGCTCCCCAGCCCGAGAAGCCCTGGGCATGCACCGGACACGGGAACGCCCGTGAGCATAATATCATCAACTCCCTCTACCTCGTTCCCGAGGAGCTGGAAAAGTCCAATATAGAGCGCTTTGAGCGCTACGAGAGAGTAAAGCGCGAGCTTTGCCTGTACGACAACTACCTCACCGAGGACGCGGACATCATCGTCACCGCCTTCGGCGCTACCGCAAGGATAGTGCGCTCCGCCGTGACTATGGCGAGAGCCGAGGGGATACGCGCGGGCCTCATCCGTCCCATCACCCTGTGGCCCTTCCCCGCACAGGCATACAGAGACGCTCTCTCCACCGCCAAGGCATACCTCTCCGTTGAGATGAACATGGGCCAGATGGTGGACGACGTGAAGCTCGCCATAGAATGCAAGCGCCCCGTACACTTCTTCGGTCATACCGGCGGCATAGTGCCCACCCCTGCAGAGGTGCTCGCACAGCTCAGAGCCATAAACGAACAGATAGGGAAATAAGGATCACGTCGGGACATGGTCCTGACGATCACATAGGAGATATAGATATGTTATATACAAGACCCAAGTCACTGTGTGACGTGCCCCTCCACTTCTGTCCGGGCTGCTCACACGGTATAGTCCACCGCATAGTAGCGGAGGTCATGGATGAGATGGGCATAGTCGGCGATACCATCGGGGTATGTCCCGTTGGCTGCGCCGTAATGTCCTACGACTACTTCGCCTGCGACATGATCGAGGCAGCTCACGGACGCGCTCCCGCAGTAGCTACGGGCGTGAAGCGCTCCCGCCCCGACAAATTCGTGTTCACCTACCAGGGTGACGGCGACCTGGCAGCCATAGGTACGGCTGAGACCGTACACAGCGCTACCCGCGGCGAGAACATCACTGTGATATTCATAAACAATACCATATACGGCATGACAGGCGGACAGATGGCTCCCACCACTCTCCCCGGTCAGGTGACCCAGACCACTCCCTACGGCCGCGACCCCAAGGTGGCAGGCTATCCCGTAAGGGTATGTGAGATGGTATCCACCCTCACAGGCACGGCATATGCCGAGCGTGTGGCAGTGGACAGCCCTCAGCACATCCGCGCTGCGAAGAAGGCTATACGCAAGGCCTTCGACACTCAGGCAGCAGGCAAGGGCTTCTCTATAGTCGAGATACTCTCCACCTGTCCCACCAACTGGGGCATGACTCCCGTACAGGCAGTCGAGAGAGTACGCAACGAGATGATACCCTACTACCCTCTGGGCGTATACAAGGATATAACGGAGGTGGCTGACAATGACCAGTGAGATACAGCTTGCGGGCTTCGGCGGTCAGGGCATACTCTTTGCGGGCAAGGTACTGGCGTACTGCGGCATGATGGCAGACCGTGAGGTATCATGGCTCCCCTCCTACGGCCCCGAGATGAGAGGCGGCACCTGCAACTGCTCCGTCACTCTCTCCGATGAGCCCATCGGCTCCCCTACGGTGTATACCCCTGATATACTCATCGTCATGAACGAGCCCTCCTTCCTGAAGTTCATCGGGAACGTGCGCCCCGGCGGATGTGCCTTCGTGGACTCTACCCTCGTAGACTCCAAGTCCGACCGCACGGACATAGACATATATGAGATACCCGCCACAGCCATGGCTGAAGAGAACGGGCTCAAGGGCGGCGCCAACATCATCATCCTGGGTATGCTCCTGAAGAAAACAGGCATCATCACCATGGAGGAGATCGAGGCTGCCGTGCGCAAGATCGTACCTCCCGCAAAGGCACAGCTCATAGAGAACAATATGAAGGCTGTCCGTCTCGGATACGACTTCAGCTGAACCGACGTGTATTCCCCCGCCGAAAGCGGGGGAATACACTGATCCCTTGATATATGGACAAGATATACATCCTCTCACAGGCGGATGCCGATATGTTCAAGGCCCTCTCTTCGGAGGTGTCCGCAGCCTTCACCGACTTCGAGATACAGCACAGCATCGAGGAGGACGGCGAACGGACTATGATATGGGCTCCCCGTATATGGTCGGAGAGCCAAGGCGCACGCATCGTGCTGGAGCTCCCCCATGACAAGGGCGATATCATATTCACCGTCCCCGATGAGGAGCGCTTTACCGCATTCGCTGAGTCCCATGGGATGAAGATGCAGAGAGCGTCCCGGACCACCTTGTTCAACAGCGTCCTCGGAGCCATCGGCTCCGGTCTCCCTGCTCTCACCAAAGACAGGATAGCCAAGTTCTTGATCGTGCCGGCCATGCTGCTCTTACCATTTGCTGCGGTCGCGGGCTCGCTGTTGGGAACGATAGGCTACACCATCATCTCCATCCCCTTAGTTACATGGGCGCTGGTCAAGACAGGCGGACTGCTGCTGATACCCGCAGCGTATATCTCCTTCGGGCTGATAAAGCGGGG
>JAFYEQ010000370.1 GCA_017544185.1 Oscillospiraceae bacterium | reverse complement strand
TCTGTCAAGCCTATGTGCGATAAGTGCAAGGTTATCAAGAGAAAAGGCAAGATCATGGTGATCTGCGAAAATCCCAAGCACAAGCAGCGTCAGGGCTGATAGTGCTGTTGCGCGGCTGCCTTTTCGATGAGCCGTGCGTGAAATAGGGATCATATGGGCTGACAAGTTCGCCAGACTTTCGGCCGTCCACAAATTTACGGAGGTGTGATATGGCACGTATAGCCGGTGTTGACCTTCCCAGAAACAAGAGAGTCGAGATAGGACTCACTTATATCTACGGGATAGGCCGCAAAACTGCGGGCAATATACTCGCAAGCACAGGTGTAGACCCTGATATCAGAGTAAAGGATCTGTCCGAGGAAGATGTAGCCAAGATCAAGGAGTACATCGACCATCATCTCATCGTTGAGGGCGATCTCAGACGTAACGTGGCTCTCAACATAAAGAGACTCGTCGAGATAGGTTGCTACAGAGGTGTACGTCACCGCAAGGGCCTGCCTGTAAGAGGTCAGAGGACCAAGACGAATGCTCGTACCCGCAAGGGTCCCAAGAAGACCATTGCTAACAAGAAGAAGTAAGGAGGGGACGATATGGCTCAAGTCAAAGGCAAGAAGACGGCTGTCAGACGCCGCCGTGACCGTAAGGTCGTTGAGAATGGTGCTGTGCATATCCAGTCCACTTTCAACAATACTATCGTAACTATCACCGATACACAGGGCAATGCTCTCTCATGGGCATCTGCCGGTGAGCTCGGCTTCAGAGGATCCAAGAAGTCTACTCCCTTTGCTGCACAGTCTGCTGCTGAGACAGCTGCCAAGGCTGCTATGGAGTACGGCCTCAAGTACGTAGAAGTGTACGTAAAGGGACCCGGCGCAGGCCGTGAGGCTGCTATCAGAGCTCTCCAGGGCGTAGGTCTCGAGGTAAGGATGATCAAGGACGTCACCCCCATCCCTCACAACGGCTGCCGTCCTCCCAAGAGAAGACGGGTCTAGTCATTACGGAGGTGTATTGATATGCCTATAAGCAGAGAACCTATTCTCAGAAGATGCAGATACCTTGGCATCAGCCCCATGGTAATGGGCGTGTCCAAGGAGTCCAAGAAGAACCCCAATGCCAATACCAGAAGAAAGGTTTCTGAGTACGGCACACAGCTCAAGGAAAAGCAGAAGCTCAAGTTCATCTACGGTGTGCTCGAGAAGCCTTTCCGCAAGTATTTCCAGCTCGCCGAGAAGATGGAGGGCAAGGCCGGTGATAACCTTATCACCATATGCGAGTCCCGTCTCGACAACGTAGCATTCAGGATGGGCTATGCTCTCACCAGACGTGAGGCAAGACAGCTCGTATCCCACGGCCATTTCCTCGTAAACGGCAAGCGCGTAGATATCCCTTCCTATCGCATCAAGGTCGGCGATGTCATCTCTCTCAGAGAGAAGAGCAGATCGTCCGCTAAGTTCAAGGATGTCCTCGAGCAGACCAACGGCAGGATCGTTCCTCTGTGGCTCGAGTCCGACAAGGAGAACTTCAGCGCTAAGGTAGTTCGTCTCCCCGAGACAGGAGATCTCGACTACGAGACTCAGACACACCTTATCGTCGAGCTCTATTCCAAGTGATAACCTTCCACATAGGACACTGTGTCCTACGGTCGGTATGTTAGATCACCTGCAAGCGGAGAGGATATCTCTCTGCCTGCCAGTTGTGAATGCGATAATAGGAGGGTCAACTTAAATGCTTGAAAAAATAGAAAAGCCGGAAATTGATACAGCCGATGTGACGGATCAGGATCCCTCATCATATGGCAAGTTCATTCTCGCTCCCCTTGAGCGCGGCTATGGTACGACTCTGGGCAACAGCCTCAGAAGAGTACTGCTCTCCTCGCTTCCCGGTGTCGCTGTGATCTCCGTGAAGATCGACGGCGTGCACCATGAACTGTCTACTATCCCCGGAGTAAAAGAGGACGTAACAGAGATCGTTCTCAACCTCAAGGGGTTGACCGCAAAGCTCTACGGCGAAGGACCGAAAACTATATACATCGAGGCTGAGGATGAAGGCGAGATCACCGCAGGTGATATCAAGACAGATTCCGAGGTCGAGATACTCGAACCGAACATGCACATAGCTACCCTCGATAAGGATGCAAAGCTCTATATGGAGATCCAGATCGACAGGGGCAGGGGCTACGTTCCCGCTGAGAAGAACAAGCAGCTCTTCAACTTCGGTATAGACGTGATCGCAGTCGATTCGATATATAGTCCCGTATTAAAGGTGAATTTCCAGGTCGAGGACACAAGACTTGGTAATGTCACGGATTATGATAAGCTCATCCTCGAGGTATGGACCGACGGTACCGTCACCCCGAAGGAAGCTGTATCACAGGCAGCCAATCTCCTCATTGAGCACCTCAAGTCGTTCAGTAATCTCTCTGACGAATCCTCGATAACCGAGATGATGGTCGAGAAGGACGACAAGGATAGCAAGAAAGTACTCGAGATGACCATTGAGGAACTTGACTTATCGGTTCGTTCCTTTAACTGCCTGAAGCGTGCCGGAATAAATACAGTTGAGGATCTGATCAACAAGTCCGAAGAGGAAATGATGAAGGTCAGGAACCTCGGTAAAAAGTCGTTTGATGAGGTGAAGGAGAAGCTCCGCTCTCTCGGCTTCGACCTCAGCAGCGAAGAGGAAAATGGATAAGGAGTGAAATACAATGGCAGGATCGAGAAAGCTGGGTCGCACCAGTGATCATAGAAAGGCGATGCTCCGTGCCATGGTGACATATCTGCTCGAAAAGGGCGAGATCCGCACCACTGTTACAAGAGCAAAAGAGGTCCGTTCGATGGCTGAGAAGATGATCACCACCGCTAAGACCAACGACCTCCATCACAAGCGTCAGGTGCTCAGCTTCGTTACTAAGGAAGCTGTTGTCAAGAAGCTTTTTGACGAGATCGCACCTAAGTATGCTGATGTGAACGGCGGTTATACCCGTATCGTCAAGATAGGTCCCCGCAGAGGCGACGCTGCTGAGATGGCTATCATCCAGCTCATATGATGATATCCCGCACTGCTCGAAAGAGCGGTGCGGTCTTTTTATAGAGATATCCCCCGTCCTTGTGGGCGGGGGATACGTATGGGGGATATCATAGTATTCCACTTCTAATATTGTTTTGCAGTTGCAAGGGACAAGGGACAAGGGACAAGGGACAAGGAATGCGACTGCTGATGCAGTCGCTAAGGAATGTGATGCTATCGCCACATCCCATATTGGGGTCGCTACCATCGTACCCTCACTATTATCCATGGGTCAGATCAAGAATAGTATCATATCCCCCAAAACTCGGTGATGCGTGCGCGGAACTCGTCCATGGACAGATACGCCTTTGATCTGTTCGTGTAGGCTCGTTTGTCGTCGGGGACGGCGAAGATCCCGTCAACGGTGACGTTGTCTCCTTTTACGACGCCGATATCCGCAGGGCATGAGACATAGTATCCCGCGTAGCTCTTGAGATCCATAGGATCTTTCTCAAGGCCTGCGGTGCTTCTCAGGAAGAACACTGCTTCGTCGCCGACCTTGAAGTTGGGGAGATCGTCGCAGTCCCTATAGGACGAGTCGGGCACGGCGACCACGATCGTATCGGCCTCGGGTATACTGCCGTAGCACTCCAGCAGCTGCAGGGTGTACAGTGTCTTGTATGTGGTATGAGGGCTTTCCTTGGATCCATATATTATCCTGACCTCGGAGACGTCTTTTACCACGGTATCCGCGACAGCGACAATCCCTTGCCTGAACTCTTCCCTTGTCTGGCTCTCCCAGTCGCTCACGGTGAACATGGGCATGGACGCAGGGGGACACAGCTCCACCGTCACGCCTGTAGATGTAGTCAGCTCCATATCTGTGGGCGGCAGCTCCTTTGGCTGAGCGCCGAGGGACAGCAGCGCAATGGCGATGGCATACATCGTTCGGAACGTAGGCATATCATCACTCCTTTATGTAGGTGTAGTCATGATGTTATAGGTATTATAACATATAATGGGTAAATGCGATAGGTGGAATATATCACAGCTATCAGGTATGCTCATTCGCTCAGAAGATCGGCTGCTTTTGAGCGGAAGTCGTCAAATGTTAGAATCACTTTTGACTGGTTCGCGTAAGCCTGTTCGTCGGGGGACGCGGAGATGATGCTATCGACGGTGACTGTATCATTCTTTACGACGCCGATATCGGCAGGGCTCATGACATAGTATCCCGCGTAGCTCTTAAGATCCATAGGATCGTTTTCTATGGCGGCTGTATCTCTTAAGAGGAACACTGCTTCGTCGCCGATCTTGAAGTTCGGGATATCTACTATATCCGCATATGATGATTCGGGCACGGCAACTACGATCTCTATGTTCTCGGGTGCATTCCAAAAGTTTTCCTTTACAAATACAGAATATAGGGTCTCATAAGTTTCATATGTCCTATCATTGTAATTAAATCTTATCTTTACTTCGGAGGTGCCTATTATCTCACCTTCAACGACTGCCGATATGTCTTGCTTATATTCTTCCTTTGTCTGTGATCCCCATATGCTCTCGCAGATCATATGGACGGACGCAGGGGGACACAGCTCCACCGTCACGCCTGTAGACGTAGTCAGCTTCATATCGGTAGGCGGCAACTCCTTTGGCTGTGCGCCGAGGGACAGCAGCGCCATGGCAATGGCATACATCGTTTGGATAGTCATATTATTCCTCCTTATAGGTAGTATGTTATGGATCATAACATATAGTGGGTAATTATGCAATAATGTAATAGGGTAAATGATAGTGAGAATACTTTTATTTGTTTAAAAGATCGTTCGCTTTTGAGCGGAAGTCGTCAAATGTCAGGTCCACCTTTGACTGGTTCGCGTAGACCTGTTCGTCGGGGGACGCGGAGATGATGCTATCGACGGTGACTGTATCATTCTTTACGACGCCGATATCGGCGGGGCTCATGACATAGTATCCCGAATAGCTCTTAAGATCCATAGGATCTTTCTCTAGGGCGGCTGTATCTCTCAGGAAGAACAACGCTTCATCGCCGACCTTGAAGTTGGGGATATCGTCCATATCCTCATAAGACGAGTCGGGCACGGCGACTACGATAGTATCGGTCTCGGGTATGTTGCCATAGCACTCCAGTATCTGTACAGTGTACAACGTCTTGTATGTGGTATAAGGGCTTTCTTTGGGTCCATATACTATCCTGACCTCGGTGACATCTTTTACCACAGTATCCGCGACAGCGGCGATCCCCTGTCTGAACTCTTCCCTTGTTTGTGCTTCCATTATGCTCTCGCAGATCATGGGGACGGCAGCGGGGGGACAGATCTCCACGGTCACTTCGTCCGACGAGAACAGTATCTCATTAGAGGATGACTGGGGCGGCTGGGGTATGAGATAGGATATCTCCTCTGTCTCCGATACCGTTGTCGGGGCTGTGGTGGTCTCCTCGGGGACAGAGACGGTGGTCTCTATGCGGGGCTCGCTCACGGCAGCGGGCGTATGCGGCGCGGTGCTTATGGGAGCATCGTTATGCGGCCATAATGCCCATCCGATGATGCCGATAGCCAGCACAGCGGCTACGGCGGCATATTTAGCGTATCTTGTCCTATCGGTCGTAGGTCTGATATCGGCTGCTTCTTCTATCAGCTCGGGGCGGATGCCGTTCACGGTGTTATCGAACATCTCGACGGTCATATATCGTATCCCTCCTTTTGCAGATATTCTTTCAGACGCTTTCTCATGCGGCTGAGCGTTGACCATACCGTAGCGGGGGAGATATGGAGCATATCCGCGATCTGCTCCGCGGTATCATAGTACCAGTATCTTCTTACGAACATGATGCGGCTCCGCTTGCTCTCGGTCATCAGCCAGTCGCTTATGGCATCGCTCATCTCAGCTATGATATGCGCATCCTCCGGGTCGTCCTTGCCCGACACGACCTCTGCCAGTTCATCATAGGGCAGATAAGCGTCATAGCGCCGTTTGGATGCAGTATCATGGCGGTATCTGGATATAGCCAGCCGTTTCACGATCTGGCAGATATAAGCGGTGAAATGATCGGGGCGGTCATCGGGAATGCTGTCCCATACCCTTTGATATGTATCATTGACACATTCTTCCGCGTCCTCTCTGCGCTTTAGGATATTATCCGCCAGCCTGTAGCAAAGTTTGCCGTATTTCTTGTCTGTCTCCTTGACAGCGCGTTCGTCCCTTTTCCAGTATAGTGCGATGATAGAGGTATCGTTCATCTGATCCCTCCTTTAGAGATATCTCATTATATAAGACGCAAAATATCATAATACCTTGCATATATGATAGCATATTATCAGGTCGACTGCAACCAAGATAAAACAACTACCCCGTCCGTATGGACGGGGCAGTTGCTCTGTGGAAGTGGATCACCAGAAGTTTATCATTATCTGATCAGTTATTTGTGTATGTCATGATGTCGCTGGTAACGAGACCGTTGCGGATCGCGATAGCCTTGATCGTAGTGCCCTTGGGGACCTCAATGATAGCATTGGTGCCCCATATGAGGTTGCCGTTGGAGACGATGAGCTTCTGGGTACCTTCTTCGATAGAAGGATCGGAGCCGTCAATGGTGTATACGATGTAGCTGTCCTTGGTCTGGGTGTAGATGCGGAACTTGATGCTGTCCTTCTTGCCGGACTGTCTGATGATAGGCTGTGCGATCTTGACGTTGAGCACGCCCCACTTGCCTACCTCTGACCACTGACCATCCTTGTATGCCTTGAAGTACATAGCGGCTTCCTTGCCAGTTCTCGGAGTATCAATGAAGACTGTCTCGCCGGCCTTTACATGCTCGCACTCAGAAGTGATGGCGGATGTGCCGAAGCTGTAGTAGATCTCGGCATCGGGGTCTGCGCAGTTGAGCTGTACAGTGCGTCCGCCGAATGCAGTCTTAATGACTACGGTAGGCTTTGCAGGCTTTACGACCTCGTCGATGGTCACCTTGATGTCTTCGCCTGCTACCTCTGCATCCTCTTCGTTCACGTACTTGTACTTTACGGTATACTCACCTGCAGCGGTGCCTGTGGGGATCTCCTCAGACCACTCCTCGCCGTCAAGGCTGTACTTGATAGCGTAGCCGTCAAGACCCTCAGCAGGAGCATTGACAAGCTCCTGAGCAGCGCCTGTAGCCTTCAGGCCTTCCTTAGCGGTAGGCTTCTGTGCATCGGTCAGTTCTATAGCAGCCTCTGCTATGGTAACGGTGATATCCTCACCGAGTATCTCTTCTTCGTCTTCGCCTACGAACTTATACTTGACGGTATACTCGCCTGCATCGGTGCCTGTAGGGATCTCTTCAGACCACTCTTCGCCGTCAAGGCCGTACATGAGGGAATATCCCTCTGCTGCTTCTGCGGGAGCGTTCAGGAGAGCCTGAGCTTCGCCTGTTACGGTGAGCCCCTCCTTAGCAGTGGGCTTCTGTGCATCTGTGGGAACAAATGCGGGCTCTGCAATAGTCACCGTTAGCTCATCGCCGTCAACATCGAGATGGTTCTCGTCGCCCTCGAACATATAGAGCACTTTGTACTCGCCTACCTCGAAGCCTGTGGGTATCTCCTCAGCCCATACCTCACCGTCGAGGCTGTACTTCAGGGTGTATCCCTCTGCTGCTTCTGCGGGAGCATTCACCAGCTCCTGCTTCTCAGCGTTGTATACAAGACCTTCCTTAGCAGTAGGTCTCTGTGCATCTGTGATCTCAGAAGGAACTTCAGCTATGATGACCTCTACGTCCTTGCCGTTGAAGTCCTCATGGTTATTATCGCCTACATACTTTACTTTGACGATATACTTGCCTGCATTGGTGCCTGTAGGAACGGCATCGCTCCAGTTCTCACCGTCAAGGCTGTACTTTATGGCATAACCCTCGGGAAGATATGTAGGTGCGATAACAAGAGCCTGAGCCTCACCGTTGTATTCAAGACCTTCTATAGCAACGGGACCATTGGGGCCCTCAGCGACTGCTATTGTCACTTCGATCTCGCCGGCATCTACATCATCGCAGTTCTGAGCGGAAGCCTTGTCAACGAAATACTTAGCCTGAACTGTGTACGTGCCTGCTGCATTTCCAGTGGGGATCTTCTCGCTCCACTCACCGCCGTTGACTTTGTACTTGAGAGTATAATGAGAGAGCTTCTCTGCAGGAGCATTTACGAGCTCCTGATCCTTGCCTGTGTATATGAGACCTGCCTTTGCAGTGGGCTTCTGTGCCTCGGTAAGCAGTACGGTAGCCTTAGCTATGGTGACGTTCAGATCGCGTGCAAAGATATCCTCATGGTTCTTGTCGCCCTCATACTTGACGCTGACGGTATAGTCGCCTGCGTTTGTGCCTGTGGGAATGGAAGCAGTCCAGTTCTGACCGCCGTCAAGACTGTACTTTACGGTATAGTTCTCGGGAACATAGGGAGGAGCGATGACCAGCTCCTGAGCCTCGCCTGTATATACCAGACCTACACGAGGAACAGCACCCAGCTCTGCCTTTGCCTTGTTGATGGTAGCAACGATCTGCGCTATCTCAAAGTCGGAGTGGTCGGAGTCGCCTATATATCTTACCTTGACATTATACTCTGCTGCATCTACGCCTGTGGGGATATCCTCGCTCCAGTCGCCGTCAAGGCTGTAGTTGATGGTATATCCCTCAGGTGCCTCAGCGGGAGCATTCAGCAGTTCCTGCTCTTCTTCGTTGTATACCAGATCATCCTTTGCAGTGGGCATCTGAGCTGTGGGGAGAGTTTCGGGAGCTGCGAGCTTGGCGATAGTATTACCGAGAACAGCACCGTCAAAGCTCATATGATCGTCGTCGCCCTCGTACTGCACCTTGATGGTGTAGCTGCCTGCATGCAGGCCTGTGGGGATCGCTTCGTCAAAGTCGCCGCCGGATACGCTGTACTTGATGGTATAGCCTTCTATATCCTCTGCGGGAGCGTTTATAAGATCCTGATCGCTGCCGTCATAGACAAGGCCCTCTATGATGGTAGGCATCTGCTCCGCTGTAAGAGTAGGAGCGGCAGCCTTAGCTATGGTCGCGATGACATCATTGCCGTCAACGTCATTGTAGGAACCGTCATCGCCTGTATATGCGAGTTTGGTAGATACGGTGTATTCGCCTGCGTGTATACCGGTGGGGATATCATCTGACCATGTCTCGCCGCCATCAAGGCTGTACTGCACCTTATAGCTGGCAGGCACGGAGGAGGGAGCATTCACCAGTTCCTGAGCCTGACCTGTATACATAAGGCCGGTCTTTGCTGTCACGGACGTGGGAGCTACAGCCTTGGCTATGGTCACGGTGATGGGATCTATAGCACGCTCCTCTTCACCCTTGACATACTTAACGTTAACAACGTACTTGCCTGCATCCTTGCCTGTGGGGATATCCTCGCTCCACTCGCCGCCTGCGAGCCTGTAAAGTATGGTGTAGCCCGGCACAGGCTCAACGGGAGCATTGAGCAGTTCCTGCTCCTTACCGGTGTAAGCGAGGCCTGTCTTTGCCGTAGGCTTTTGTGCTGCGGTAAGAGCAGCGATAGAGGTGCCATCCGTTGAAGACGTATTGCCTGTGACTCCCTGTACATCTGCAAACACTGCTGCGGGCAGCGAGCTCACTGCCAGTGTTGATGCCAGAAGTACCGCAGATATCTTGCGAATTCTTTTTTTCATAAGGACCCTCCTAATGTTCATTTAAGGTCAGAATTCGTATTCTAACCTAATATGATTATTTTACTTTTATATTATAATCTATTTAGATTGATTTGTCAAGCCTTTTTTATCAATTATGATAAAATTTTGTTGTACTTGGAACAGTCAGTCAGATATTTCTGACATTGTAGCATGAC
>JAFYEQ010000369.1 GCA_017544185.1 Oscillospiraceae bacterium | reverse complement strand
TGGCACGGTAACGTTCATTGATACAGGGGGCGGACACGCAGGTCACGGCGGGCAGTGCCCGCAGCCATCACGCAGATATTTGCCTGCGGTGCCTATTATTGATGGCACGGTAACGTTCATTGGTACAGGGGGCGGACACGCAGGTCCGCCCCTACATTTTTGTGTCCTCCTCCGTCGACTGCGTCAGCAGTCGACTCCCTTGCCCCTTGTCTCTTGTCCCTTGTCTCTTGTCCCTTGTCTCTTGTCCCTTGTCCCTCTATCGCCATCCTCCCCACAGGGGCTATGAGTGCTTCGACAAGCTGCTCGACATATGCCATCCGAAGTATATGTTCCGCGGGCACGTACATTCAAACTACGGCAAGCAGTTCAGGCGCACATCGGAGCATCCCTGCGGCACCACCATAATAAATGCCTGCGACAGGGTGATCACGGACATCGAGGGCATTCCACCCGTCCCCGGGACAGAGCTGTTGAAGAAGATGCTGTTCGCGTTCTGACGGTCCGTGATGATGAACAATAAAACGCATTTTACGATATCCCGTTTTGTGCAAAACGGGATATTTTTATTTTTAAGGACTTTTTAAAAACTTTCTTGTATAATAGGCTCATATGATCAAGACAAGGGGAGTTGGGACGATGTTCTTTAGAATGCTGAAAAAGGATCTGCAGGACGGCAGAGGACTTAACTTTATAATACTGGCGTTCATGCTGATAGTGGCTGTGCTCTCATCCAGCTCGGGGCTACTGATATTCGGCCTTGCACGCGGGATACCCGTATCTCAGGAGCGCACGGACGCACCGCAGGTCACGATAACGTATCATCAGTCGCTGTCAGATCCGGGGTCGGATCGGGAGCGGATAGATGGTCTCATCAAGTTACACTGGCCGAAGGCAAGGATATCTCATCAGGAGGTACTGCCCCTCGATCCAAGCTGTTTCGATTACAGCGGCAAGGACT
Source organism: Oscillospiraceae bacterium (assembly GCA_017544185.1). Taxonomy (GTDB): domain Bacteria; phylum Bacillota; class Clostridia; order Oscillospirales; family Ruminococcaceae; genus Huintestinicola. The sequence goes on along the minus strand of JAFYEQ010000369.1, from coordinate 12,018 downwards.
ACGAGGTGTTCGCCGATGACAGCCACTCCTATTCCATAAGTGCGCTCCCCACGGAGATGGCGCTGGTGTACGATGAGAACGATAAGCCCTTCCATGTGGAGAACGGATGCATATCCGTCCCCAGGAGACTGGTGAAGGAGCGCGGCCTGAAGGTGGGCGATGAGCTCACGATCACCACGCAGATGGGGCGTGTGTACAAGTTCACCGTCACCTCCGCTCATAAGGATCCCTGCCGCGACTGGAGACAGCGCTTCATAGTGTCCGACGGCGACTATGAACTGCTCCGCGAGGAGTTCCCCATAAGGAACGGTGAATGCAATGTGCAGTCAGGTGCTCCGATAGACGGACAGAGCCTCGTGCTGGAGCTGGGCCAGTATCTCCTTGACGATCCCAAGCTGAATGGTATCTTTCATTCGATCCAGCCGGATGCCACTAACTGGTCCAACACCGCTCTGGTATCTCTGATAGTGTCTGTATTCGTTACCGCAGCGGCAGTGTTCATGCTGCTGATGATCGCCCTGACCCTGAGCTTCTCCATACGCTCCGCAGTCAAGAAGGAGGAGCGTGAGCTGGGCATAATGAAGGCGCTGGGCATAGAGTCCCTGTCCTTCAAGTGGCTGTTCTCCGCGAAGTATATCGCCTTTGCAGTGATCGGCGGCATAGTAGGTCTCCCCGTGGGAGTCATCGCAGGGGACTACCTGATGGACAATTTCTACTACAACATATCCTACCCGCTGTCAGCCCCCGACTATATACCGTCGGCAGTGGCAGTCATCGCGGTGGTAGTGCTGATCATACTGTTCATACTGATCGCCATGAGACGCATCGACCGTATATCCGTCATAGATGTGATCCACGGTGAGACCCGTTCGGAGAGGATGCGCCGCACAGGGCTGAAGCTGTACCGTCTCAAGAAGATGAGCACGCCCCTGTTTTTGGCACTGTCTGATATACTCAGCACCTTCAAGCGGTACGTGCTGCTCTTTGCGGCATTCACCATAGGGATACTGATCGTCGCCATATCCACAGAGCTCCGCGACAGCGTCATATCCAACGCGTTCCTGACAAGGTACTACACCCTGTCGACTATGGACTTCGAGCTCTCCTTCGACACCAAGCTCCGTGATGAGATGTCACTGGGGACAGGGGACCCGAGAGTCATAAAGAGCAGGCTAAACAGCATCTTCGAGCAGAACGATATACCTGCACGCTGCGATATATGTATGTCGTGCTACGGGCAGATCATCTCGGACAAGGGCTACCAGATGGTAGGCATGCGCTTCGGCTTCGACCCCGCACTCCTCCGCGCGGTGGAGGGGGCGCAGATACCGCGCTACCGCAATGAGGTCATGATCGACAAGTTCACCGCCGACAAGTTCGGGTACGGGATCGGCGACACGTTCACGTTGGAATACTACAGATATTCCGAGGACAGACTGACCCAGAGCAAGGTGCGCGAGCAGTTCGTCATAACAGGCTTTGTAGACCGCCTCACATCCTTCAATGAGTCGGAGGTCATCATGAGCGAGGAGTTCGACGACGCAGTGATCACCAACTGGGACACCCTCGGCTACAGGCTGGAATGCCCCGCCTCTCAGAAGCAGATGTACCTTGCGAAGATACGGGAGCTCTTCCCGGACCATTACCGCAAGGGCGGCACCGTGGTAGGCAGCTTCCTCGGCATGTTCGATGTGATACTCACGTTCTTGCGCAATGCGTTCATGATAGTTGTATCGGGAGTGCTGCTGTTCCTCACCGTCATGTATCAGGTGATATTCATGAAGGACGAGGAGGACCAGATCGCCTCGCTCAAGAGCTGCGGCTTTGAAGACCGCGCGGTGGCAGGCTGGCAGTTCCTGCGCATGATGATACTGTTCATCGCAGCAGCGGTACTGGCCGCAGTGCTCATGCCCACACTGGCCACATGGGGGATGGATGCCCTGTTCAGTACTATGGTCGGCATCACGGGCTGGAAGTTCACGGGCGGCTTTGCCAAGACCATGATATGGATGGCAGCGATCACAGCGGGCATAGGCGTCACCGAGGCTGTCGTACTGCGCCGCATAAGGGATATAGAGATATGGAGGATCAGAAATGAGTAAGGTACTTGAAGCAGTGGATCTGTGCAAGACATATGTGATAGATGAGTGGTCCAATAATGTGCTCCGCAACGTGAGCTTTTCCATGGAGGAGGGCGAGTTCGTCTCTATCATGGGGCCCTCGGGCTCCGGTAAGTCTACTCTGCTGTATACCCTCAGCGGCATGGACAGCATGACCGCAGGAACGGTGGTGTTCGACGGCGAGGATGTGAGCAGTATGGACAGGAAGGGGCTGGCACATCTCAGGCTGGAGAAGATGGGGTTCATATTCCAGCAGATGTATATGATGAAGAAGCTGTCCATCATGGACAATGTCATACTCCCGGGCTTTCAGGCGAAGCATCCCCGCAATGAAGTAGTGAGCCGCGCTGAACAGCTCATGCGCAGACTTGGCATCATAGAGACCGCCGACAGGTATATGACCGAGGTATCCGGCGGACAGCTGCAGAGAGCGTGTCTGTGCCGCAGCCTGATCAACTCCCCGAAGGTGCTGTTCGCCGATGAGCCCACAGGCGCACTGGACCAGAAGTCCTCCATGGAGGTCATGAGAGAGCTGGTGGGCGCCAACCGTGACGGCACGTCGGTGCTCATGGTCACTCACAGCGAGAAGATCGCCTCCTGCAGCGAGCGCGTGATATACCTTGTGGACGGCTGCATACTGGGCGAGTTTTCTCTGGGCAAGATGGAGAGCGAAGAGGAGATGTCCGTCAGGGAGCGCAAGCTCAGGAACTGGCTCGAGAAGATGGGATGGTGAGATGCCATGAAGAAGATATATGCTCTGGTGGCAGCGCTCGTACTCACAGGCTGCTCCCGCGTGCCGACCTATAAGGACGTGCCCGCCCCCGCCAAGGCTGCGAGCACCCTCGTACCGGTCAGCGACACCTACGGCGAGACCGTGGCGTATACTGACGAAGGCATCGCCGATGCTTGTCATGGCGAGTGGACATCCGACGACGGGATATGCACCATAAAGAAGATGGACCACTACTGGGACGTGACCATAGATTACGAGAACAGCACCCCCGCCGAAGCAGGTCAGTCCTACGCAAAGACGATCGTAGCGGCCTTCCCCGACTACGCCGCAGTCATGGAGCCCTATCTGTACGAGAACATCATCGCGGGCTTTCCCGCCCTGAAGGACGACTATGAGCCCGTCAGGGACAGGATATATACTCTGGCGGAGAGCCTTCGCCCCGAGCAGCGCGAGGAGCTGTACGCCTTCGCCGAGACCATATCCGGCGGCGTGCGGGGCTATGCACAGGACGGCGTCCTCAGCTATGACGAGGCGCTCACCTTCGACCTGATCCCCGAGGGGCTGAGAGGTACGGCCTGCTCCGCCCTGTCACTGTGGGGGAGCAAGACCGTCAGCGGCGAGGGTCTGTCACTGCGTCTGCTGGACTGGCAGATCGGCAGCGAGAACCAGATGTGTACCTCCCACGCGGTGGTACACGCCAAGAAGGGCGACCGCTCGTATACGGGGATATCCTTCTTAGGCTTCAACAGCATCGTGTCAGCCGTCAACGACGACGGAGTGTTCGCCTCCATACTCGACGTGGGCAGCGATGACGAGCCCTATTCCTGCGAGGCTAAAAAGTGCTACACCTGGGAGCTGAGATATGCTCTTGAGGAATACTCTACCGCCGAGGAGGTAGGCACCTTCATGGTGGAGAACAGCAGCAGCTTCACATGGAGCCATAATATATTCGTCACCGACGCAGTGAGCAGCTATGCGGCGGAGGACGCCGTGCAGTCGCTGAAGGCCGGCGGCAAGGGACGCGCCGTGCTCCGCGGCAGCGATACGCCGCTCCTTGGCGGTCTCACCTGGGACAACGAGGACAGTCTGTGCGTGGTCAACTCCTTTGCCGCCAACGGCAATCAGGACTTCTTCAGCAATAATTTGCACAACACCGTAAGATGGTACAAGTACAACGAGTGGGTAAAGTCAAGGGACTGCTTCAGCGAAGGCGACGTGAAGACCATGATCTCCCGCGAGAAGGTACAGCAGGGCATGGAGCGCGGCGAAGCCCTCACACGCAACGTCCGTGTCCCCGGTACCGTACAGATCATCCTCGTAGACTACAGCACCGGTAACATACAGGTATCCTTCACCCCCGTGACAGGCCCCGACGACAACGTGATCTTCACCGACGTAGGACACTTCTGATAGGAGAGTTGAACGTGGAGAGTTGAGATAACGTAAACGGCTATCCTGTAGGGTCGCCCTTATCATGTAGGGGGTCGACATCTTTCCTGTAGGGGCACATTCTCCCCTGCGGGGAGCTGCGTGTCCGCCCTCCTCACAAATGAAATATTCCCATTCCTACTACCATCCCCGGGAGGAAATATGAAAACAAAGAAAAAACTACCGATCATCATCTTTTCTGTGCTGTTGCTGCTGATCGCCGCCGCGGTCGGGGCCTTACAGTTCACGGACTGGGGATATATACTCACCATCCCTTACAGACCCAGCTTCGAGGAGATAGGGCATAATGTGTATCTCCATAAGGCAGACTCTCTTACGCCGGAGGATGTGCGTGCCGTGACCGATCGGGCCGAAGAGCGCGTCAAGGCGTTTTTCGGGGATATGCACAGCCTTGACGAGACCATCGTCATCATATGCGACGATGAAAAGATCTCGAAAAAGATAGGCGATAAGGTCACGCACACCTTCTTGTGGCCGTCCAGGAGGGACTATATCTGTTTGTCGAACGAGTATTTCAACGTGGATATCGTAGCGCATGAGTTCACTCACGCAGAGCTGCACTGGTACCTCTCCGATGAAGCACGGAAAAGTCTGCCATTATGGTTCGACGAAGGGATGGCGACGCAAAATGACTACCGTGAAAGATACAGCTACGAGAGCTGGGTCGAAAGGACGGACAACGGCGCTAATGTGACCGCGCTGAAGGATATGGACGAGCATTCCGAGTTCCACTGCAAGGATGAGAAGGAACGGCAGTTCCACTATATATACGCCAAGCATGAGATCGCAGGATGGCTCGACGGCCATTCTACGGAGGAAATGATCGTCTTCATAAAGTCCCTCAACGACGGCGGCGACTTCTATACCCTATATGATAACTTCAAGACTTCACGAGATAAGAGCCATGATACGGGTCACGGAAGAGTTGGCCGTTGAGAGTTGACATATTGCCGACCGTTCCACCGTAGGGGCACATTCTCCCCTGCGGGGAGATGGTCTCCTGCGGAGCCCTCGTGTGCGCCCACGGGACTGCTCAAATACATCGTTCCTGTTCTGACCTTCGTTAACGCTGTCGTAGGGCGAGGTGGCTCCCGTAGGATGCCACCTCGCCGGTCCGGTCATCCGGTGTTTCATTAGATATACTTCTCTATGAACTCCCGTATCTGCTCATCCCAGAAGCCCCATTCGTGGACGGCGCCTTCCTTTTCATAGCTGGTCACGTCCCAGCCCTGCTCTTTCAGAGCGGCTACGAAGGGCGCGTGCATGGGGTACAGGAAGTCTGCCGTGCCGCAGCTGACGTACAGACGGGGCTTGTGAGGAGCGGCGGCGTTCTTTTCCATGAGATGATACGTGTCCGCATCGGTGCCTTTGATGTCGGGATCGCCGAAGATCCTCTCCCAACCGGCCTTGTTGGGGTCGTGCTCTATCAGCCCCGCCAGATCCACCGCTCCGCTGAAGGAAGCAGCCGCAGCATAGCGCTCGGGATGCTCCAGCGCAAGGCTCATAGCACCGTAGCCGCCCATGCTGAGCCCTGCTACGTAGGTGTCCTTCGGGTCGTCGGAGATCCTGAAGAAGCGGCGGCATACCATGGGGAGCTCCTCGCTGATATAGTCGCGGTACCTCTTGCCATGGAGCTCATTGCGGTAGAAGCTGTGATCCACGGCGGGCATTATCACCGCTAAGTTATGCGCTGCGGCGTACCTCTCCACGGAGGTGCGCCGCATCCATATGCTGTGGTCGTCACTGTATCCGTGCAGGAGATATAGTACCTTCGGCAGCTCGTCTTTGTCCGAAGCGTCGATGCCGATGCCCTGCGCGGGCTCGGGGAGTATCACGTTGATCGTGGATGCCACTTCCAGCACCGCTGAAAAGAACTGTACCTGTAAGAATGCCATAGTATGCCTCCTTCGTATGAGTTAGGGATCAGGGATCAGGAGCCGTGGGGACTCACCCGTAGGGGCACATCCTTCCCTTACGGGTAGCTGCGTGTCCGCCTATGGGACCGCACAAATGCACCATCCCCGCTCTCCTATCCCTATTATAAACGATCCGGGCGGGAAAATCAATATCCCCGGACAAAGTTTGTATGGTATGTTAGATATGTAACTTTAAAAGTTACATAATTAAGCGAAATGACGGCGGAGCCGTGCTGTGCCGTGAAACAACGTGTAACATCATGTAACGTCATGTAACATCGTGTAACGCTGTGTAACATTTTGTGATCCCCTCTACACTACTCTACGCTACTATACACTACACTACCCTACACGACTCTACTCTTCTCTGCACTACTCTTCTCTACTTTACTCTTCTCTCCTTTACTCTCCTCTTTGCTTCTTTCTCCTCTCATTTCCTCTCTTCTCCTTTCTTCTCTTCTGTGAGAGGTGGGATGTTGAAACCGGGTGTTGAAAGATGGGGACGGTGTGTTTAAGCGTACCCGTGGGAACGGTATGCTCGTGTCGGCCCCCTACTGTATCTCAACTCTCAACTCTCCACTCTCCACGTTCAACTCTCCCGTAACTCCTCACTCCTAATTCCTAACTCCTGACTTGATCATGCATTATGCATTATCGGCTCTTATGTGTACTGTGGAAAAGATAAAAAAACGGTTACATAACGGTAAAAAGCATTGACATTTTTTTTGCTATCACGTATAATAGAAATACTCACCGATGCACGTATAGATAAATAAGGAGACTGCATGATGAATAATAGATACCGTAAGGCGGGCATGCTGGCTAAGGCGTGTTCGCTGTTCACGGCGTGTGTGATGGCATTGTCGATGACCGTGCCCGTATACGCTGATACATTTGTGGACCCCGCAGCCGCGTACTCTGACTACATCACCGATGTGGGCAGGCTCGAAGAGGGCTATGCCATGGAGGACGCGGTCACCGCTCAGATGCAGACCACGCCCGCGGATACTTCCGCTAATACCGCAGCAAATGCTGCAGTGACCGGTCCTGTGGTCCCCGCAGAGGAGCTGAGCGTGTTCTCCTTCCGCTCCGTAATAACAGTGGGCGAGGAGTTCAAGATAGGCTATCGGGTGAAGCCCGACAATGCCGACGATCATGTTACTTACGCCGTGTCCAATACCACTACACTGTCGGTATCGGAGGACGGCACCGTAAAGGGCCTCAAGCCCGGTACCGTTATGGTCACCGTGACCGCCTCATCTGGCGTGAAGGACAAGTTCTCCGTCACGGTCAGAGCCGAGGGCGACGCAGACGAGCCTGTGGACGACGATGATGACGCACCTCAGGAGTCGGGCTCTGCGGGAGCCGCATCCATCGAGCTGGACAGATCCGCGGTAACGCTGGTCAGGGGCGAGACCTACCAGATCAAGTACGCGCTGCGTCCCGAGGGCGTGGACGATGAGGTCAGCTTCTCGTCGGGCGAGAGCAGTATAGCCATCGTTGACAACAACGGTCTGGTCACCGCCAAGAAGCCCGGTACCGTGCATATACGCTGCACTACGGGCAGCGGCATCTTCACCCGTCTGAGCGTCACCGTCATCGAAGCGGTGGACAACGACGCCATAGACAAGCAGATCGAGGAAGAGGTCACCGAGGAGTATAACGAGTCGGGCCAGCTGGTACCTTCAAGGGTCCGCTTCGCCGATGAGTCCGAGTCCATAGGCGTGGGCGAGGAGAAGCAGCTGGACGCCAGGATCTATCCCTCCGGCTGTGTATACACCTACGAGATCATGTCCTCCGACCCCGATGTGGTCACCGTATCCCACGGCGGCGTGATCAGAGGTCAGAAGGCGGGCAACGCGGTCATCACCCTCACCACCGATAACGGTAAGACCGATACCATATTCATCACGGTATATGAAGACGTGATCAAGGGCATCGACGTGTCCAAGTGGAACGGTGATATCGACTGGGAGCAGGTAAAGGCTACGGGCAGAGCGCAGTTCGCCATGATCCGCGCATCCTACGGCTATGAGGACACCGACTACAAGCTGGATGAGTACGTCAAGGGCTGCGAGTCCCAGAACATACCCTACGGCTTCTACCACTACACCTACGCCAAGAACGTATCCGAGGCCCGCAAGGAAGCTGCATACTTCCTCAACGTGATCGAGCCCTACTCTCCCACCTATCCTGTGGTACTGGATATCGAGGAGGATATGTACAAGCAGATGGACAGGCAGGAGGTCACCGACATCGTGATCACCTTCGTGGAAGCCTGCGAGAACGCCGGATACTACACCATGATATACTCCTTCGCGAAGTTCTTCGAGTCCGAGGTATATATGGATCAGCTGGACGACTATGATATATGGGTAGCCTGCTGGGGCGATGACAGCAAGCTGGCGGAGAACTACTCATACCACTACGGCATGTGGCAGTACAGCGAGACAGGTACCATGGAAGGCATCCCCGAGGATGTGGATCTGGACTACTCCTACAGGGACTATCCCACACTGATACGCAAGTTCGGCCTGAACGGGCTGTCGTAACGCATTGATAACAGATATCGCCGTTCAAATGGAGCGATCCGTTTGAACGGCGATATTTTTTTACTTATGATATCATTTCAGGATATCTTCGTATGTGACCAGCGATACATGGCCCTCTGATCTTGCTCTTTCGATGCATCCTTTGGTAAAACCCGAGCGCGAGAACAGATAGTAATGCTTATTTTGATAATTGAACAGGGTGCTCCTGTATATGAGCAGTTCGAGCACGCCTGTATCGACTTTCGCGTTCGTCCACTTGCATTCCGCAAACAGAGCCGTATCCCTGTCCTGCTCGCCCATGATATCTATCTCTGTCTGCGATCTTGTTTTAGGATCTGTGCCCCACCATCGCCCGAGAGAGTGGAACATTACGGGACATTTTCCTTCAAGGAGCTCCTTCCAGAGATATTGCTCGCATATGTCCTCAAATACACTGCCCATATATTCCGACAGATACGGTCCTATCCTGCTGTATGCGATATCCGCCGCTCTGCGGGCGATATAGGATATGTTGTCCACCACGAAACGATACCAGAAACGGAACATATTATCCGATATCTTATATATAGTCTTTCTCGTACCGGTATCGCCGTATGGTGTCTCTTTTTCGACAAGACCGAGCTCTGTCAGGATCTTGAGATAGGCCGAGCATACATTGGTATCTTCTCCGATCTTGCCGGATATCTCGGATACTCTTGTTGCTCCTGCGGCTATGGCGGATATCACCGCTGTATATATCCCGGGCTCTCTTATCTCCTGCTTGAGCAGATTTACTGGCTCTTCATACAAAAATGATATGGGATCGAGAAAACAGTTCTTTATATTATCCTCTACACTAAGTCTGTCATCGATCTGAAGAAGATATTGCGGAGTACCGCCGACGATACCGTAGACAAGCGCCTTATCCTCATCGGACATATTTTTGAGGTATTCGCATACCGTGAAAAAGTCGAAGGGCTCTATCTTCATCTGTGCAGTACGGCGGCCGTACAAAGGAGCTTTGTATGCAAGGACTTTGTCTTCCATATATGACATGGAGGATACGCACAGTATAAGCATCAGCTTTGACTCGTCCTTGTTTTTGTCAATGAGCATCTGGAGCGTAGATGAAAGGCTCTTTGATGCCTTTGCTACATAGGGATATTCATCGATGACAAGGATCGTCCGCTCTTTTTTGGATATATCGAACACATATCCCAGCGCAGCCTGAAAGGATGAAAACGAAGTATCTGCATTTATCCCGCTCGAATACTCGAATATCCTGCTGCTGAGTTCGTTAAGGTTCTGCTGTGCATTGCTCTCAATGCCCATAAAGTAGATCGCTCTCTTGTCGGAGAGGAATTTGTCTATGAGCGCAGTCTTGCCCACACGTCTGCGCCCGTATATGACTATGAACTCAAACCTGTCGCTCTCATACCTTTTCTGCAGAGCTGCGAGCTCGTTCTCTCTGCCAATGAACATAGATATCACCTCCATGCTTATGATACCACATTTCTGCAATTTAGTCAAGTATATCTGACTAATTTATATCTGAGCAGATCGTCCGCGATCTTCCGTGGGACCGACGAGAGCTTGCGACCGCCCAACTACATCCCTGCAATTTGCTCATGTATACCTGACTAAATTATACTTGAGCAGATCGTTCTCCCCCATACACGAAAACGGCAGCGCATCGCGCTGCCGTTCGTATCGTCTGTCTTACTTTATATCTGCGTGATGAGCCTGCAGGGACTTGACACCGATGTCGGTGGCAGCCTTTGCAGCCCTTATGCCCTCTGCGCTCGCCTTGGCTGCTGCCATGGTGGTGATGTAGGGTACACGGTTCTTGATAGCGGACTTTCTGATGTAGCTGTCGTCGTGAGCCGAGGTCTTGCCTGCGGGAGTGTTGACGATGAGCTGTATGTCGCCGTTGGCGATGGCATCGGTGATGTTGGGCCTGCCCTCGTGGAGCTTGAAGGCCTGCTCACAGGGGATGCCGGCGCTGCGGATCAGGTCGCAGGAGCCCTTGGTGGCTACGATCTTGAAGCCCATGTCGCTGAATGCCTTAGCTACCTCTACCAGCTCGGGCTTGTCTCTGTCGCATACTGCCAGGAGCACCGTGCCATGGTCGGGGAGCTTGGTCTGAGCAGCCTCCTGAGCCTTGTAGTAAGCCTCGCCGAAGGAGGGAGATATGCCCAGCACCTCGCCGGTGGATCTCATCTCGGGACCCAGTACCGGGTCTACCTCCGGGAAGGAGGAGAAGGGGAACACAGCTTCCTTCACGCCGTAGTGGCCGATCTGCTTGTCATGCAGCTCGGGTACGGGAGAGGGCTTGCCTGTCAGAGAGGAGGTTATGATCTGGGTAGCGATCTGCACCATGTTGATGCTGCACACCTTGGATACCAGAGGTACTGTACGGCTGGCTCTGGGGTTTGCCTCCAGAACGTATACCGTGTCGCCCTCGATAGCGTACTGCATGTTCATCAGACCGCATACGTTCATCTCTACTGCTATGCGGCGGGTATATTCCTTGATCGTGGAGACCTGACGGGGAGTGAGGTTCTTGGAGGGGAGTATGCATGCGGAGTCGCCGGAGTTTATGCCTGCGAGCTCGATATGCTCCATGACAGCGGGAACGAAGCAGTTGGTGCCGTCGGAGATGGCATCTGCCTCACATTCGGTAGCGTGGTTGAGGAAGCGGTCGATGAGTATGGGCCTGTCGGGGGTGACGCCTACGGCAGCAGCCATATATACCTTCATCTGATCGTCGTCGTGTACTATCTCCATGCCGCGGCCGCCGAGCACGTAGGAAGGACGGACCATAACGGGATAGCCGATCCTGTTGGCGATCTCGATGGCCTCTTCAACGTTGACTGCCATGCCGGACTCGGGCATGGGTATGCCCAGCTTCTCCATCATAGCGCGGAAGTGGTCTCTGTCCTCAGCCAGGTCGATGGTCTCGGGAGTAGTGCCGAGTATGTTCACGCCGTACTTCTTCAGGTCGCCTGCCAGGTTCAGAGGAGTCTGACCGCCGAACTGAGCTATGACGCCAACGGGCTTCTCCTTGTCGTGTATGGAGAGCACGTCCTCAAGGGTGAGGGGCTCGAAGTAGAGCTTGTCGGATGTATCGTAGTCGGTGGACACGGTCTCGGGGTTGCAGTTGACGATGATCGACTCGAAGCCCAGCTTCTTCAGGGCCAGAGCTGCATGTACGCAGCAGTAGTCGAACTCGATGCCCTGACCGATACGGTTGGGACCGCCGCCGAGTA
>JAFYEQ010000368.1 GCA_017544185.1 Oscillospiraceae bacterium | reverse complement strand
TCCGAAGAAGAATCCCGTACAATAATCTCTGTGGCTCACCTTGAATACCTCGGAACGTATATCCTCGGGGAGCACAAAGCTCGAAGGATCCTGTTCGTAAAGGTCTACAGCCATGCGGTAAGCATTCGTGATCACAGATACATAGTAGGCAGACTTGGCGCGTCCCTCTATCTTCAAGGACGTTACGCCTGCCTCAGCCAGCTTGTCTATATGATCTATCATGCACATATCCTTGGAGTTCAGGATATACGTGCCCTTCTCATCCTCGAACACAGGGAAGTACTGTCCCTCGCGCTTCTCCTCCATAAGATAGTATCCCCATCTGCAAGGCTGGGCACACTGTCCCCTGTTGGCATCTCTGGCGGTCAGATAGCTTGAAAGAAGGCAGCGTCCCGAGAAGGATACACACATGGCGCCGTGGACGAACACCTCTATCTCCAGATCTTCAGGAGTGTTCTTCCGTATCTCCGATACCTCTTTCAACGACAGCTCTCTTGCCAGTACCACTCGCTTCGCGCCCAGAGCATACAGCTCATTGGCTGCAGCGTAGTTCACTATGCCCGTCTGTGTAGACATATGTATCGGGAGCTCCGGGACTATACGCCGGGTCATCATCATGACGCCAAGGTCTGCTATGATGGCTGCGTCTATCCCGGCCTCATACGCCTGACGTATGAAGCTCTCATACTCAGACAGCTCTTCATTGCGCGGAAGGGTATTGCATGTGAGATACACCTTCACGCCCTTCTCATGACACATCCTTACAGCGGAGGCCAGTCCCTCATCATCGAAATTCTTCGGGCCTGCCCTCATACCGAACTGTGTCTTGGCAAGGTATACAGCATCCGCACCGAAACCAAGAGCGGCTATGAGCCGCTCTTCATCTCCGGCCGGAGCTAAGACTTCAAGCTTTTTCAGAACACTCACCTCAGCCCTGCTTTGATCAGGTTCTCCTCATGCTCCTCCAGGGTCTCTGCATAGAAGAACTCGCCTGTGTCCACATTGGAGCAGAAGAAATAATAATCCGTATCTCTGGGATAAAGCACTGCCTCTATGGCATCTATGCCGGGATTGCATATGGGTCCCGGAGGGAGCCCGTCACCCTTGTAGGTATCGTAGGCATCACATATCGCACCGGAGTATATCTCCAGATTAGGCGATACGACCTCCTCCACGTATATCCTGGTGGGGTCGGACTGGAGCTTCGGGTAGGTCTCGGGATCATGCAGTCTGTTGAGGAAAACAGAAGCCACGTACTTCATATCACGCGCACTGCCTGCCTCGCGCTGTACTATAGATGCGAGAGTGATAGTCTCATCGAGAGTGAGCCCCACGTCCTTCATACGTCCGTAGTAATCGGGTGTGACACGATGGTCGAAGTTCCTGAATACCTTGCGTACTATCGTCTTCGGATCTTCATCCAGATAGAAGTCATAGGTATCGGGGAAGAAATATCCCTCCATCTTATAGAACTTCATGGTCGACGGCTTTACCATCTCTTCAAAGTCGAAGCCCACCTTTGTGGAATTGAACGCTCTTATGAAGTCCTGCGCATTGCATACCCCAGCTTCCTCGAGCTGTGCAGCTGCGTCTATAAGACGTATCCCCTCGGGGAACGTGAGCGTCACGAACTCACGTATGTTCTCGGGCTCCTTCTGGAGAGCCTCGATGATGTCGCTGTATGTCATGTTCGGGTTGAGCGAGTGTATGCCCGCCATATATGTCCCGTCGGCACCCTTGAGACGTGAGTATACACGGAATATAAGAGGCTTCTCGATTATGCCCTCTCCCACGAGTATATCGGATATGGCTTCCGTGCCCGAGTTCTCGGGGATCTCTATCTCACGCTGCTCGTTAGCACGGGAAAGCCCGAGTATCTCGGTGGATACCGTGATGACCGCTGCAGCACTGAGTACTGCCACAGATATGACGAGTGTCACGAGTATGAGCGCGAATACAAGCCTTCCGGCACCCCTCTTCTTTCTTCTGCGGGGAGCACGAGGTCTGTCATCCTCGTCATCGTCTTCATCGTCATCTGCGTCGTCGTCCTCGTCATCCTCTTCTTCGTCAGCATAGTCGTCGGTATCATCTTCCGATCCGTCGTCCTCATCGGACACATCAGCCGACTGCTCTTCGGGATCTTCATCAACGCCTGTGACGTCCTGAGGTATATCCTCGGGCATATCATCTATCTTATCATCGGGGGATCCGATCACATCCTCGGTAGATACCTCGTTCTTTTTCTGCTCCTCGTGCTCACCGAGGATGCTGTTTATAAGCTCTTCATCCGTCATACCGATCCCTCACCTGCCTCATATCTGAAATTCGTTATCACCTTGTCCATCCGCGCATCGTACCTGCCGTGCAGCAGCTCACGCACTACGAAAAAGGAATAGCACAGTCCCACCGTCACCAGCTGATGGGCGCCAAGATATCTGTCGTAGTATCCTCCGCCGTAGCCCAAACGGTATCCTCTGCGGTCGAAGCACAGACCGGGCACCAGACACAGCGCCCCGTCCACATCCGAAGCGAGCTCACATTTTTCTATGTCGGGCTCGTATATCCCATAGCTCCCCTTGACAAGATCGTCAAGACTGTCGATATAGTAGAACTCCATCTCATGAGTACCGGGGATGCATCTCGGACAAGCGACTCTCTTGCCGTCTTCAATGGCATCCTCTATGATCTCATGGGTGTCTACCTCTATCTCCGAGGACACATAAGCCAGTACGGTCTTGGCGTCCTTATATTCACGGTCCATCTCGAGACGTTCCCGTATGTCCTCATCAAGATCGTGCTTGAGATAAGGATCCATAGCCTTGCGCTCACGCATACAAACGCCGCGCATGATCTTCTTGTATTCCCGAAGATCGTAGGCATATGTAGTTACCTGTTCCATACGATCCCCTGTGCGATCTCGTCTGCCTTCTCCTTGCCACAGAACGCACTGATGAGCTCATAGCTGAACTCCAGAGCTGCACCTGCACCTCTGGCTGTGATGATCTTGCCGTCGGTGACAGCAGGCACATCGAGCACTTCAGCGCCCACCAACTTATCCTCAAAGCCTGGATAGCATACAGCCTTCTTCTCTTCAAGTATGCCCATCCTTCCGAGGATCGAGGGAGCGGCACATATAGCACCGATCACCAGATCGCTCTCATAGCAGAAGGTGACCATGCGACGCACCATGACGTCGTTCATCAGGTTCATGGTGCCTACCTTGCCGCCGGGGAGTATCACGCCCTCCAGGTCTTTGTTCACGCAGTCCTTCGCCAGCATATCGCATACGAAGGGCACAGCATGGGAGCCGAGTATAGTTATCTCATCGCCCACAGCACAGGTGACCACCTTCTTGCCTGCACGTCTGAGCAGGTCTATGGGCGTGATAGCCTCGATCTCTTCAAAACCGTTTGCAAGGAATATGTATATCATAGCGTACCTCCATAAAAAATAGAAAGTGATACTTATCTTTTGTTTATCGTACCTACCAGACCACGTATGCCAAAGGCTATCATAGCTATGCCGAATAGCACGAATATTCCGACGACTATGAGCAGCCCCGTATCTCCCAGCGATGATGTATGCAGCATTGCCATAACAGGGAAAACAGCTGCCAAAGCTCCCATGACTATCATCACCAGATAGCCAACAGAGTTTTTCACCACGTAGCTGATATTCATCATGCCCCTGCCGAAAGAGTTTCCCTGTTGTCCCGTACATACGAGTATGCACCATACCACAGAGTATATCATCACCGCTGTGATCATCACGAGTATCTGCAGCGTCAGGATACGCAAGCCCTTCCCTACTGTGGATATCACCGGGTCGTCCACCTGCGACATACGCGATACGAGCTTCGACTTAAAGAGCACCGATATGTATACCGCCTCAGCGGCCACAGCTTTTATAACACCGCTCAATGCATTGATCTTCTCGTCGTCCATGATCCCTCCGTCAGCCTGTCGCCGTCTCGGAGAGCTCATGCTCCAGAGCACAGCAGATCTCATCCTCGGTGAGCTCACGCCCACCATCGACGCAGGATATCACCCTCCATCCGCATCTTTCTGCAGCATACATATAATAGGTATCACCCTTC
>JAFYEQ010000367.1 GCA_017544185.1 Oscillospiraceae bacterium | reverse complement strand
GATGCGCTCCTTCTCGGCGGTCACTTTGGTATAGTTCTCAATATACCCCTTCAGGGACACGGTCATATCCTCGAAGCTCTTGGACAGCTTGCCGATCTCATCCTCGGTATGTATATCGCACTTATATTCCAGGTCGCCCGTGCCGACCCGTTCCACTGATCTGCTCAGCTCTATGATGGGCGAGGATATCTTCCTCGACAGCCTGAACACATTGAGCACGGACACGAGAGCCACCACAGCAGTGCCCGCGATCCACATCAGGAACGAGATGCTGATGATCTGGGACTCCTCCTTGGTGCCAGCCGACAGTGTCTCGCTCAGCATCTGCCTGAGCTGCATGGAGGGCTCCAGTATCTTCTCCTTCGGTATCACGAACACGATCATCCAGTTGGTATTTTCCACCGTATGATACGCGCAGTATATAGGCTTATCCGTGAGGTGCAGCTCATTTATGCCGCTGCCGGTATCGTATATCGACTGCAGGAGCGTCCTGCCGCTGCCGTTGTCGGATGTCAGGATCCCGTCGGCCTCCTCAGTGGATACATCGGGGCAGCATATCACGCCCGATGAGGACACCAGCATCGCATAGCTGCCGTCGATGATGTTCACGCCGGTGATGATATCGTTCATATCCTCGATGAGGATATCCATGCCGCACACGCCGCGCAGCTTCCCGTCCTCGCCCATGCAGGGCACCGACAGTGTCACCATCCTGCCTCTGCTGAAGGAGTCATCATAGGTATCCGACAGGTACAGCTCACCGCTGTCAGCGGCCGAGGTATACCACTCCGCGCCGCGCCCGTCGTAGTACATGGGCTTGGTCTGGGGGGTGTCGTCGAAGCCTATGTTAGCGCCCGTAGCGCTGGTGAAATATATGGACAGTATATTCGGATGATCCTCCAGCACCGCGCTGAACAGATGATCCATATTGCCAAGGAGGTATACCTCCTTCTGCATATCCCCTGCCATCTCCACGCCCTCGGGCAGCACCCACTGCATACATCTCTTCCCGGCGGCAGACTTCGACGGGTGACTGTAGGGCTGCTCGGGATAATCCTCGGGATGGTCGTATATGTCCTTGATGCAGTCCGACACGATATCGAGTATATCGCTCATATTGCCGATCTTGGCGCTCACCGTCTGAGCGCAGGTCTTCACCGTCTCCTCCGCCTGTGAGGACGACAGGTCTATCAGCACTTCCGAGCTCTCATGCACGGTCATGTTCTCGGTCTTGAAGAATATGTCCTCCATGACGGACATCATGCCCCGAAGGGACATATATGCTATACCGAAGCACATCACTATCGCAGACAGGACGAGCAGGAGCGTCCATACTAAGATCTTGCTGCGTATACTTTTCATGCGTCATCACCCCCGGATGATACGGATATCCTTCTCCGACAGGAGCTGCTCACAGGTGTCGGCTATCCTTGCATAGTCGAAGAGGTACATCTGCGGCTCTATGGTCACGGTGAGCCCGTCAAGACACAGCGTCCTCAGGGGCAGCGGCTCCGCGAACACCGCGCCCACGGCTTCCGCGGCCTTTTGACTGGGGATATTGGTCTGATGTGTGGTATACGTCCCCTCCGCCGTCTCGTAGCGCACCACCCGATAGAGATCTGCCGCGCCGCGGAGATACCCCGCCTGCAGCAGCGCCCGCGAGCATGTGAGATACAGGGCCTGAGCTATGCACCCGCCGCCGTGGTCCAAGGGGACCACCACCTCGCGGGGGTATATGCAGTCGTCGATATGCGCGTACTCCAGCCCGTCGTAGTATCCGTTCCTCTCGCAGAACCAGAACGATCCAGCTATATCCCCGTCCTCGTCCTTGAACAGGGCCCAGAAGCTGTCGTCGGAGACGATCTTCTCCCCTATCTCCCGCTCGTCCATGACGATGAACATACCGCCTCTTACCTCGAAGCGGTCGGGACTGTCCTCCGCCAGCCTTGTCCTGTAGTTGCTGCCGTCGATCCGCGTCTGCTCGTATATGCGTGATATGCCCGCCGCATCGGACAGCTCCGCCTTGGAGAAGGTATACTCCTTCCCGCCTATGGAGCATCTCCCCTTATAGTATATATCCTTACATTCGGGCATAGTCATCCACCATTCTTACCGGCCGTATCATCATCCATACACAGATATGATACCATATCCTGCCGATCTTTTCAAGAGTTTCGGGATATTTTTTCGCCCCGCGCCCAAAAAAGGGACAGCCTGAGCTGTCCCTTGTCTGTTTGGTCATCCCTGACCTGAGGGCAAAAACGGATCTACCCATTCTGTCTGGTCATCCGTGAGCGACGTGATGAGTGGATCATCAGCCGTCATCAGGCTGTCCGTACCGAATACTATGATCTCTATCTCCGGAGAGATATATTTTTCCATCACTCATCACTCCTCTTCTAACGATCTAACATAGTTCGCATATTCAACAGCAGCGGATCGGTATATATCCAAGGACTTACACAAATTCTTCAGCTCCTCATTTTCAGATCTTTCACAAGCCACTCTGCAGTACGACATAGGGGTGTAAATGATCATGTGATCATTTATAAGGATCGTGATAGGCTCGCCAAGATCCTCGGCAGGTATATCGGAGATCATGACCTTTAACATCTTGCCTTCCTGCTCCACATGCATCTCACCGGAGCCTTTAAGACACTTGACATCCACCTCTTCTGTAGTTTCTTTGGTGAAGAGCATATTGAGCTGTACGCATGACTCAAGTGTGAGGCTCACATACTTGAATTTGATCTTATCCTCCGTTGCCAATGCGGGATCAACTTCGCATATATATTCGATCTGATCACTCGTGATCTGTGCCATCTGATCCGGTGTTGTGTGCCATACGCCACCGTTTGCAAGCTCTGTGTCATT
>JAFYEQ010000366.1 GCA_017544185.1 Oscillospiraceae bacterium | reverse complement strand
TCTTCACTATACCGATACAGGAGTTATACTATGACGCTCAACAAAGAACAGATAATGGAACTCATACCCCACCGCGATCCCTTCCTCCTCATAGACGAGATAGAGGAGATGGAGCCCGGCGTGAGGGTAGTAGCATATAAGACCATGACCCCCGATGAATTCTGGTTCAAGGGACATTTCCCCGACTACCCCGTAGTGCCCGGCGTGCTCATGGTAGAGATGATGGCTCAGGCGGGATGTGCGGCTATGCTGGCTCTCCCCGAGAACAAGGGCAAGATCGGCTTCTTCGGAGGCATCAAGGAAGCTAAGTTCCGCCGTCAGGTGGTGCCCGGTGACCGCCTGCGCATAGAAGTGGAGATCACCAAGGTGCGCGGCCCCGTAGGCTACGGCAAAGGCATGTGTACCGTTGACGGCGAACGCGCCGTACAGGCAGAGATACAGTTCGCCATAAAATAACTGATATCAAGATCACTGTACACCGATAGGCGGTGAGCTATGGATAAACGTACTGTCAAGATAAATGCGCTGGATGAGTATATGAACCTGATGTATAAGCTCATCCTCCTTGAGATACCCGGAGTCAGTCTTCTCGCGTGTGTGATATACGTAGTCGAGTATATCGCGGGCTGGCTGCCCGATGTGCTGGTGAAGAACATAGTCACCATGTCCGTCACGGACGGTACCTTCATGCTGATCGGAATATACCTGGCCCGCACGGGCATAAAGAACGGCAAGGTGATACCCAAGAAGGTGCTCCATGCCAAGCTCCTGATCATAGCGGTGGAGTTCCTGCAATGGAACGGCATGTCCTTCGGAGTCCCCTCCCGGGACTTCTGGGCCTTCTCCTTCCTGTTCACCGTGGTGACGATGGGCTTTCTGGACTGGAAGTTCACGCTGGTGGTATCCCTTGAGATCACCGTATCTCTTGCGGCATCATGGGTACGGATCCCCGAGCTGCTCATGCCAGAGCCGGGTCCCAACTTCAGGATGGATATGGTCAACCGTATAGCATGCCTCGTTTTCTCCCACGGTGCCATAGTCTTCTTCACGTTCCTGCTGGAGAAATACATGACCGGTGCCGGATCTGCGGCACTGGGACATATGAGTGAGATGGCGGACAGCGTGCTGTCCGAGGCAGCCGACGTATCGGGTAGCCTCGTGCAGGCAGGAGATGCCCTCTCTGAGATCTCAGCCAACGAAGCAAGATCCGCCCGTCAGCTGGCTGACGCCAGCAACGCCATATTTAAGAACAATGCATCCCTCAAGCGCCGCGCCGATGAGAGCCGCTCCGATCTGGACACTCTCTATTCTACGGGCCAGGAGTTGACCCTGGCAGTGGCACGTGTAGGAGATATCACAGGAGACGTACACGCCAGATCCGCAGAGAACGAGCAGCAGCTGGCAGACCTCAAGGCTGCCAATGCACAGGTCATAAGCTCCATCAGGCACACCAACGAGGTATCCGAGCTCCTGACCGCATCGGTACGTGAGATAGAAGAGGCCCTCCACCTTATAGGCTCTATCGCCATGCAGACCAATATACTCTCCCTCAACGCTTCCATAGAGGCAGCCAAGGCGGGAGATGCAGGCAAGGGCTTCGCGGTGGTGGCACAGGAGGTACGTACCCTCGCGTCCCGCTCCGAGCACAGCCTGGAGCAGATACGTCAGGTCATCTCCAAGCTGTACGACAATACCGAGACCATGAACAGCTATCTCAGCGAGAACGACCGTCTCATCATGGAGCAGTCCCAGGCCTTCGAGAAGATGTTCAGCAATATACGCTCCATAAACACGATGCTGGCACGTTCCATAGACGACGTGGCTGATATGCGGGAGCGCTATGCCCAGCAGCAGCATATGATCGACAATGTGATCATGATCAATCAGGACATAGCAGGCGGCATCGACAGCGAGAACCGCGATATGAACGAGATCATACAGCTGGTACGCAACAATGCCAACGACGCCAAGCGTATGGAGGACAGCGTAGTATCCATACGTGAGATGGCGTCCAAGATGGAGCAGATGCTCTCAGACAGATAAAGCATATATAAGGATATACCATGTTCAAGAAAATACTTATCGCCAACCGCGGCGAGATCGCCGTAAGGATCATACGCGCCTGCCGTGAGATGGGCATACACGCAGTGACGGTGTACTCCACCGCCGACAAGCATTCCCTCCATGCGCAGATAGCTGACGAGAGCGTATGCATAGGCCCTCCCGCCACCAAGGACAGCTATCTGGACACATCGGCCATAATAGAGGCTGCCAAGATGACGGGAGCAGACGCCATACACCCGGGCTTCGGCTTCCTGTCGGAGAACGCGACCTTCGCGCAGCTCTGTGCCGATAACGATATCACCTTCATAGGTCCCTCGCCCCGTGCCATACGTGCCCTCGGGGACAAGGCCGCTGCCAAGAGGACCATGAAGAACGCGGGCGTCCCCGTTATACCCGGGTCGGATGGCACCATAGACAGCATCGACGAGGCCAAGGCTCTTGCCGCATCCATAGGCTACCCCGTGATGATAAAGGCATCTGCGGGCGGCGGCGGACGCGGCATACGCCGTGTAGACCGCGAGGAGGAGCTGGAGGGCGCCATCACCGCCGCCAAGCAGGAGGCAGGCTGCTTCTTCGGGTGCGAAGATGTGTATATGGAGAAACTGATACAGGGTCCCAGACATATCGAGTTCCAGATACTCGCCGATACCCACGGCAACGTGGTACATCTGTGCGAGCGCGACTGCTCGCTGCAGAGACGCAACCAGAAGGTACTGGAGGAGACCCCGTCTCCCATCATGACGCCCACCCTCCGCGAGCGCATGGGACGTGCAGCCGTGGCTGCCGCCATCACCTGCGGGTACACCAATGCGGGCACCATAGAGTTCTTAGTGGACAAGGACAAGAACTTCTACTTCATGGAGATGAACACCCGTATACAGGTAGAGCATCCCATAACCGAAGAGATCACGGGAGTAGACCTGATCAAGGCTCAGATCAACATCGCCGCCGGCGGTGAGCTGGGCATACGTCAGCAGGACATAGTGATACGCGGCCATTCCATCGAGTGCCGCATCAACGCCGAGAAGCCCGAGGAGAACTTCCGTCCCTGTCCCGGCACCATACGCGCCCTGCACTTCCCCGGAGGTCCCGGGATCCGCATAGACAGTGCTATATATCAGGGCTATACCATAACGCCCTACTACGACAGTATGGTCGCTAAGCTGATCGTACACGCCAACGACCGTTCCGAGGCCATCGCCAAGATGAGGTGGGCTCTGTCCGAGTTCATCATAGAGGGCGTGGATACCAATATAGACTTCGAGCTCTCCCTCATACGCGACCCCGTATTCGTTGCGGGGACCTATGACAACAACTATCTCAACACCAAGCTGAGCGCTCAGTGACAGATACGAGAGCAACGGACCCCGACTTGATACTATACTAAGATCTTAAGGTGATATTATGACGATGGAGGAACTGTTTCGGCAGGTCACCCAGAAATTCTATAATGACGATCAGCCGAAGGAGCCCGACTTCAAATGCCCCAGATGTCAGAAGACGACTCCCGCCAAGACCATGCAGGAGAATATGCTGGTCTGTCCGGTATGCGGCTATTCATCGAGGCTCACCGCCCGCGACAGGCTGCGGCTGACCTGTGACAAGGACAGCTTCACCGAGACCGAGGCGGGCATGACGTCCCTCAACCCCATAGACTTCCCCGACTACGAGGAGAAGATCGCCGACCTGAGAGAAAAGACAGGTCTTGCAGAGGCAGTGGTCACGGGCATATGCACCATACACAACGAGCGGTGCGTCATCGCCGTGATGGACTCCCACTTCATGATGGCTTCCATGGGCAGCGTGGTAGGAGAGAAGATCGCCCGTGCCTTTGAGCTGGCAGGGAACGAGGGGCTGCCGATCGTGATATTCACGGCGTCGGGCGGCGCACGTATGCAGGAGGGACTGGTGTCCCTGATGCAGATGGCGAAGACCTCGGGCGCGGCCGCAAAGTTCTCCGAAAAGGGCGGCCTCTATATAACAGTACTTACCGACCCCACTACGGGCGGTGTCACAGCGTCATTCGCGTCCCTCGGGGACGTGATAATCGCCGAGCCCAAGGTGCTCATAGGCTTTGCGGGAAGACGAGTGATAGAGGGGACTATAAAGCAGCAGCTCCCCGAGGATTTCCAGTCGGCTGAGTTTATGCTTAAAAACGGCTTTGTAGATATGATCGTAGAACGGCGCAACATGCGGCGCACCATCGCCCATCTGATACGCCTGCACAGAGGGGAGGTACGATGATGGACGGTATCATCACGCCATACGACAGGCTCACGCTGATACATCACCATGAGCGCCCCACGGTGAGGGACTATATACCCATGATATTCACCGATGTATACGAGCTCCACGGTGACAGGCTGTACAGCGACGACAAGGCCATATTCGGCGGCATCGGACGCTTAGACGGTATCCCCGTCACGATCATCGCCGAGGTGAAGGGCAGAGACCTGAACGAGAACAAGGAGGTCAACTTCGCCATGCCCCATCCCGAGGGCTACCGCAAGGCTCTCCGCCTTGCACATCAGGCAGAGAAGTTCCATCGTCCCGTGATAAACTTCATAGACACTCCCGGTGCTTACTGCGGCGTGGAGGCAGAGGAGCGGGGACAGGGCGAGGCCATCGCCAGATGTCTGTATGAGTTCATGCAGCTGCGTACTCCCGTGATATCCGTAGTGCTCGGCGAGGGCGGCAGCGGCGGCGCTCTGGCACTGGGCGTGTGCGATGAGCTCTGCATGCTGGAGAACGCTATATACTCCGTCATATCCCCCCGCGGCTTCGCGTCCCTGATATGGAAGGATGCGGGCAGAGAGCGCGACGCCTGCGATATCATGCACATCACGGCAGAGGATGCGGTGGCGCTGGGCGTGGCCGAACAGATCATACCGGAGTCGGAAGGCGGAGCACATACAGATCCGGAAATAACTGCCGAAAATATCCATAGATCTTTGTCTATATCGCTGAAAGATAAAATGTCAAAAGATATTGACGAATTACTATTATCACGTTATAATAGGTTTAGGTCTGTCGGTGAGTTCACACAGATGGACACAACTGTAGATCAAGGAGGATGAACAATGGTATTCGATAAGGTAAAGGAACTGGTAGTAGATGTACTCAGCGCAGATGAGGACAGCTTGAAGCTGGACACCGACATCTCCGCAGATCTCGGCGCAGACTCCCTCGATGTTGTGGATCTGATCCAGGCTATAGAGGATGAGTTCGGCATCGATATCCCCGATGAGGACGCTCAGGGCATAAAGACCATAGGCGACATAGTTTCCTATATCGAAGAGAAGCAGGCATAAGACAGCGGGGCTCGTGAGCCCCGTTTTTGTTAGAGGCAAGCGGCGGTAAACAGATCGCCGTTCGTCCATGTAACATAAAGCTCCGCTCCGCACGGATCGGAGCTTTGTCATATTCTCATGTCCTTTGATATACCCTCACATAGTCCACGGAGATGGTGTCTGGGAGCTTGGTGACCATGGGCTGGTATCCCGTCCAGGAGCCTGTCTCGGCGGTGATCTTGACATACAGCGGCTCCTCGCAGGTGCCGCCCGCCTTGGCGGCATCGGTGCGCCAGGTCTCCCTGCCGTC
>JAFYEQ010000365.1 GCA_017544185.1 Oscillospiraceae bacterium | reverse complement strand
CTCGGTCAGCTTTGTGATGGTGAGCCCGCTTCGGGAGACTGCACGGGATATGCCGCGCACATCATCGAGACGTTCGAATATGTGTATCTCCTCGCCGTGTATCACCTTGTAGTCGGTGATGGAGAGCTCATCCTCCAGCAGCGCCGCTGTCCTGTTGATATCATCAGTACGCAGGGCGATATGTCCTCTGCACCTGACCAGCAGCTCCTCGCGTCCCAGCGACTCGATAAGCTCGCCGTGGCTCAGTATCGCGAAGTCCGTACACAGCTCGGACAGCTCGGACAGCAGATGACTGGAGATCAGGACCGTCACTCCCCAGTCCTCCTGCATACGCTGTATCAGCCGGCGCACCTCTACGATGCCCTCGGGGTCCAGCCCGTTCACGGGCTCGTCAAGTACCATTATCTCGGGCTTGGGGAGCAGGGCCATACCTATGCCCAGACGCTGCTTCATACCCAGCGAGAATTTGGATGCGCTCTTCTTTCCCGTGTTTGCGAGCCCTACGAGATCTAGTATCTCATCTATTCGCCGCTCATCGGGATAGCCCCTGAGATAGCGTATATACTCCAGGTTCTGTCGGGCGGTCATGCTCCCGGATATTATAGGCTGCTCTATCATGAAGCTCATCCGGGCGCGGGAGCCGTACAGATCGTCGGAGCTGCCAAAGAGCTCTACATCGCCCTTGTCCTGCTTCACGATACCCGATAATATCTTCATGATCGTAGTCTTGCCTGCGCCGTTGGGACCGATAAGCCCACATATATGTCCGCGCTCTACGCTAAGGCTCACATCGTGGAGCGCGACCTGCTTTTTGTATGACTTGCAAAGACCTCTCGTTCTGATAACGCTGTCCATCAGCGTACCTCCTTTTCGTTTCTTTGCTATCATCATAGCAGACAAAGGTAAAGAAAAGGTAAAGCAAACAGTAAAGAAAAGGTCAGTTGACGTCCATCTCGAAAAGATACTCCCGACGCTCTTCATCGGAGAGCTTGTTCTTCCTGCCCCCGTGCTCATCTGTAAGTACCATACCCAGCTTTTCCATGACCCTGCGGGATGCGGTGTTCTCAGTGTCGCAGTGGGCGGTGAAGTGATGTACACCAAGCTCATTTACGGCAAAGTTTGCGGCAGCGCGGGCAGCCTCAGTCGCAAAGCCCTTGCCGTGGTATTTTTTTCTGAATATCCAGCCCAGATCGCAGGATGTGCGGTTTTTATGGAGATAGAGGCTCACCGCGCCGATGTGTATATCATTGTATAGCACCGCCAGCTCATAGTATGACGGCTCGTCCTTTTTGAGCTCATTTTCCGCATCTATCAGGAAATACAGTGTCTCCTCGAGGGTAGAGGTCGGCATATATACCATAAGGCGGCATATCTCCGGATCGGACATATACTCGTGAGCGGTATCGAGATAGGCGGTGGTCAAAGGCGTCAGCACAAGACGCTCTGTATATATATCGTGCATATGTTCTCCTGTAGTCATGGCGTGAGCTTATATCCCATGCCCCATACTGTCTCTATATATCCCGTATCGGGGTCGGCCTTTTTCAGCTTGGAGCGGATATTGCTCATATGTACTTTCACTGTGGTGTCATCGCTCAGGTAGGTCTCGCCCCATACGCTCTCGAACAGCTCCGCTTTTGACCACAGCTTCGTGGGACGGCGCAGCATCAGCTCCAGTATGGCATATTCCTTGCTGGTGAGCGTGATGGGTATGCCGTTCACGGAAGCAGTACCTCCCGTGATATCGAGGACGAGCCCCTTGTAGGACAGCTGCGCACATCCGTGTATATCCGTGTCCTTCTCATACCTGCGCAGCACGGCCTCCACGCGGACCAGCAGCTCATCCAGGTCGAAGGGCTTCGTGATGTAGTCATCGGCTCCCATACGCAGAAGGTCTATCTTGGAGCGGGTGTCGCTCTTGGCGGACACCACGATCACAGGCACATCCGAGAACTGGCGTATGGCCTGCAGCACCATATCACCGCTCCTGTAGGGGAGCATGAGATCTAATATCAGCAGCGACAGATCCTCCTCGCGCACCATGCGCACCGCGTCGAGCCCGTTCTGGGCGGACAGCGTCTCATAACCCTGTGAGGACAGATATCCGCATATCAGGCGGTTGATCTCCTTATCGTCTTCTGCTGTCAGTATCTTTTTCATGGTGCACCTCCGATGAGCGTATACCGATATCATACCATATATCGCATGAAATGTCAAATACAGATCAGGGATGAAAGTCGGGGACGTATGGCATATGATACTATTCTGCTTCTAGATCAATGTTTCGCAGTAAAGGGACAAGGGGCAAGGGACAAGAGATGCGACTGCTGATGCAGTCGCCGGGAATGTGTGGCTATCGCCACATCCCCAATGGGGTCGCTTCCACCATGCTCCCGCATCTATCCATAGTTTAGATCAAGAATAGCATACAAGGGTATACATAAACGGCCTCCCGATAGTATCGGAAGACCGTTACGTTATCGCTTTCTCGGGGCGGGAGCCAGATCCATATACTTCATGCCGCACTTAGTGCAATACCACATGAGCCTGCCTGAGCGGTATATGGGCAGTGTGATATCTATGCTCCATTCGGGATACTGTCTGGAGATCATCACGCTCCTGTCGTCCACGAATGCCACGAAGGATATATAGTGATCCTTGGTCATAGGATGATCCGAGGTGATATACCATTCACCGCCGATATCCTCCACGCGGAGCTTTTCGTCTTCTTTTGCCTCCTCTGCCGTAAGTGCCTCCAGTACACTGCCGCAGCAGGTAACAGCCGCGTCGGACGTGGCTGTGATGGTATTGCCGCACTCACCGCACACGTAGAAACGTATCTTCTTCATATCTCCGTTCTCCTTGTCGTTCCTGTCTATCTCACCTGTGAGCAGAGCCTTCACGTCCGTGCCGAACACCTCTGCCCGTGCTGACAGCAATGACACGTCCGGGAAGCCGTTGCCGTTCTCCCACTTGCTCACAGCCTTGTCGCTGACGTTTATACGTTCTGCCAGCTCCCTCTGCGTGAGTCCCATACTTATCCTGAACTGTCGTATCAGCTCACCCGTTTTCATCTGATCCATATCATCACCTCCGTTCGAACTCCGGGTACAGT
>JAFYEQ010000364.1 GCA_017544185.1 Oscillospiraceae bacterium | reverse complement strand
TCGCCCTGCCGAGAGACACGCCGTCCTTTCTCCGCAGCCACAGGATGTACACCAGCTCGTATACGCCGCAGCAAGCGGAGAACACGAGTATCACATCCGCCCATGTCCGCGCCGTGACGAAGGGACGTGCGTAGGTCAGCGGCAGTACGCACAGGAAGGAAAGGGCATATATCACGCTGAAACGTTTGGTCATCATCAGTCCTCACGAAGCCTCTCGAACACGGGTATCAGATCTAAGGGTGCGGGTACGGCGTAGTTCCTGCCGCTGCTCTGTACCACGGTGCCATCGCTGCTGAGCCAGCGTCCCTTGGGAAGGTATACCCTGCGCTGTCTTGCGCCGTACTCGGTGACGGGAGCTACGAGATACCTAGATCCGAACATATACTGGTCGCACAGACCATAGCATCCCTCATCCTCGGGGAACTCCAGGAACATGGCCCTCATCATGGGGAGACCCGTGCGCACGGTCTCGGCTGCGGTCTCGGATATATAGGGCTTGAGGCTCTCGCGCACGTCCAGATATTTCTTGAGTATGGCGTATACGTCCTCGCCGTAGCTCCACAGCTCATTGCCGGCGCCCGAGGAGCAGAAGCCGCCGCCGTGGTCGGTATCCTTCTCCAGCGATCCCATATTAGGCTGACGGTCACCGTGCATACGCAGTATGGGCATATACACCGCCCACTGATACCAGCGTACCAGCAGTTCCTTGAACACGGGATCTTCGATATTACCGTTGTAGAAGCCGCCTGTGTCGCTGATCCACCAGGGTATGCCCGCTACGCCCATATTCAGCCCGTTGATCAGCTGCACGCGCATCTCGCGGAAGGAACTCTCTATATCGCCGCTCCATACCAGTGCGCCCAGCTTGCAGCTGCCCACCCATGCGCAGCGTATCAGACTGAGGGGGCTATCCTTACCGTCCGCCTTCTGTCCGTCATAGATCATCTGTGCGTGGCATCGGGGATAGAAGTTGCCTGTTTCAAGGGTGCTGCCGATGTACTGCCTGTAGTGGTCGTAGTCGTATACCGAATACTCGGGCTCTGCCTCGTCGAGCCAGAAAAGATCGATGCCATAGCTGCCGTAGCTGCTCTTCAGCAGACCGTACCCGAACTTTCGGGCCTCCGGACCGGTAGCGTCGAAGAAGCGCATCTTGCCGAAGAAGTCCATGGTGATATCCTGTCCACGGTCGGTGCGTATCAAAAAGCCGTTGTCCCTGAAGGCACGGTAGTTCTTGGAGCGCTCGTCCACCGTGGGCCATACCGATACCATGACACGTATGCCCATATCGTTCAGCTCGTCCACCATGGCCTTGGGGTCGGGCCAGTACTTCCTGTCGAAGTCCCAGTCCCCCTGATAGTCCCAGTGGAAGAAGTCGATCACGATCACGTCGGGCTTGATGCCGCGCTTTGCATACTCATGGGCAACGTCAAGCACCTCCTGCTGTGTGCGGTATCTGAGCTTGCACTGCCACAGCCCCAGGAGATCATCGGGGAGGGGAGAGGGCCTGCCTATGACCTGTGAGTAGTTCTGCAGGATCTGGGAGGGGGTGTCTCCTATGGTGACCCACATATCCACGCATCTTGTGGAGCGGGTGCTCCATGTGGTGCCGTTGGTGGCGAAGGTGGCGCGGCCTATGGACGGGTCGTTCCATAAAAAGCCATAGCCCCGTGACGACAGCAGGAAGGGCACGGATATCTGGGAATTTCGCGGGGAGAGCTCCAGCGATGCGCCCTTCAGGTCATACACCGCGTCACGGTACTGTCCCATACCGTGCAGGTGCTCATCCTCATAGCTCTCGAACACTATCTCCGCGGAGAAGCTGTTGCCGCTGAGGGGATGCAGTGTCCTGCCCCGCTTGTGGAGCGCCCATGGGTAGGTCTTCTCGGCGAGCACGACGGTATCGTCTGCCATGCGCACGAACCGCAGCGCACCGTTCTCAAGTATGCACCGCATACCGCCGTTGTCTACATGATCGTCGCATACTGTCACGTCGGACACGGGCACGTCCTCATCGAGGGCCCACTTAAGATCGGGGATCTCACCGCAGGGCACGATCCTTACGCGGATCCCCTTCCCCCAGGCCTCGATGCGTATGGTCTCATCACCGTTGTGTATAGTAAGAGAAGTATCTGTTTTTGTTATCATATCGCAGTCACCTTTTTATAAGTTAAGAGCTATGGGAGAGTTGAACGTTGAGAGCGGAGAGTCAAGATGAAGAGAACGATCATATGTCGTTACCATCTCCAACGGTAGGGGCATGGTCTCCTGCGGAGCCCTCGTGTCAGCTCTCCCCATACATGAACGGCACCGCAGGCAAACATCAACGACATGGCACCGCCTGCCTTGACATTTATAAGTAGATGTGGTATCATGATCGTATCAGGATCCGACCGATACAGGGAGGTATGTATGCCATTCAAGATCATACGCAATGATATAACAAGGGTAAGAGCAGATGCCATAGTCAATGCCGCTAATAACTCACTGCTGGGCGGGGGCGGCGTGGACGGTGCGATACACCGCGCGGCAGGGCCGAGGTTGCTGGAGGAATGCCGCACCTTGGGCGGCTGTGATACCGGGCAGGCTAAGATCACGGGCGGATACGATATGCCGTGCAGGTATATCATACATACCGTTGGGCCTGTGTGGCGGGGCGGCGGACACGGGGAGCCCGAGCTCCTGTACTCGTGCTATATGAGCTCCCTGCGGCTGGCGCAGGAGCACGGCTGCGAGAGCATAGCCTTCCCGCTGATCTCTGCGGGGATATACGGCTACCCGAAGGACAAGGCTCTGGATATAGCGGTGACCGCCATAAGGGAGCATCTGGCCGAGCACGATATGGACGTGACCCTTGTGGTCTTCGACCGCAGCGCCGTGGTCATCAGCAAGACGCTGGCGGATGAGGTGGAGCAGTATATCGACGACAACTACGCCGATACCCACTACGACAGAGTATCGGATACGGCAGATCTCTGCGCCCCGATGCCCGCCGACCCCGATCGCCTTGGCAGCAGTAGCAGCCCGGGCAGGCCCGGCAGCCCCGGCAACAGCCGGCTCGGAAAGTCTAAAAAGGCGCGGAGCCCACTGTTTGACATGAGAGCAGCGAACTGCGTGCCGGAGGCTGCCGTCATGGAGGAAACGCTGTCAGATGCTGATATATTCGCCGAGCTGGATGAGTCCTTCTCCGAGGCGCTCCTCAGGATGATCGACGAGAGAGGGCTCACGGATCCTCAGGTGTACAAGAAGGCCAATGTGGACAGGCGGCTATTCTCAAAGATACGCAGCAACAGAGCCTATCGCCCCAGCAAGGAGACGGCAGTGGCCTTCGCCATAGCGCTGGAGTTGGACAGTGCCCAGACGGACGAGCTCCTCAAAAAGGCGGGCTTCACCCTGTCCAACAGCATCAAGTTCGACGTGATCGTGCGCTACTTCATCGAGCACAGGGACTTCGATATGTATACCATCAATGAGACCCTTTTCACCTTCGACCAGCCCCTGATAGGCTGCTGATAACTGTCGCTTTGCAGGCGACCACACCGCCCTCCGTATGATGTATAATGAGTACATCAAATATACGGAGGGTGATCCTATGAAAAAAGATCTTACTGAGATAGTTTTTATCCTTGACGAGAGCGGCTCCATGGCCGACCTGACCGGCGATACCATCGGCGGCTTCAACAGCCTCATCAGCAAGCAGAGAGAAGAGCCGGGCGAGGCGCTGGTGTCCGCTGTGATGTTCAGCGACAACAGCAAGGTGATCTACGACCGTGTGCCCCTTGACCGTGTGCGCAAGATGACCGGGAAGGACTACCGTCCCGGGGGATGCACCGCACTGCTCGATGCTGTAGGCTCTGCCGTGAAGCATATCGCCAACGTTCATAAGTATGCCCGTGAGGAGGACGTGCCCGAGCATACCATGTTCATCATCACCACCGACGGCATGGAGAACGCCAGCCGCACCTATACCTCCGCTAAGGTGAAGGAAATGATCTCCGGTATGCAGGAGAAGGGCTGGGAGTTCATATTCATGGCTGCCAATATAGACGCGGTGGAGACGGCGTCAAGTATCGGCATCCTGCCCGCCAACGCCGTGGACTACCGCGCAGACGCAGTAGGTACGGAGGCAGTGTTCGAGGCTCTG
Source organism: Oscillospiraceae bacterium (assembly GCA_017544185.1). Classification (GTDB taxonomy): domain Bacteria; phylum Bacillota; class Clostridia; order Oscillospirales; family Ruminococcaceae; genus Huintestinicola. The sequence continues at coordinate 3,213 of JAFYEQ010000364.1, read as the reverse complement.
GATATGGCAGTCACGGGCGTGAGGAAGAACTGCAGATCGGCCGCGTGGCGCCGGAAAGTTGATGCGGATATGGCGCAGAGGCGATGAACATCACTTCTTGGCTCTTGTATACCCGTTGTATCCCTCGATGATACCCAGCACGTATTCCTTGAGAACAGTGCCGGGGGTGGTACCGTTCTCTGCACACCATGCCTTGAAGATATTTGCCTCCTCGGTGCGGAGACGGCAGGTGAGAGAACGCATATTGGTCCTGTCCCATTTCACATTGGCCTGATGATGTACCATCTTCTTATGCTCTTCTGTCTCGATCTTTCGGCTCATATATCTGCTCCTTTATCATGTATCATGAAAACGTCTGTGATACTATTCTGGATCTAACTTATGGATAAGTGCTAGAGGATCAGAGACTTGGGGCTGGAAGAGGAAACTGCTCATTTGAACGGTCCCGTGGGCTGACACATAGGTCAGCCCCTACAAACGAGAACGAGATGTTTGAACGGTCCCGGTCCCTTGCCCCTTGTCCCTTGTCCCTGACAACTGTGCCGGCAGTTGCACCTCTTTACTGCGAAACAATGATCTGGAAGCAGAATAGTATCATGTATATGGATCGCGAGGGGATGTATCACATCCCCTCGCTGTTTTTATCAGGTGCTGTATCAGGTGCTGTAAAGTACTACGTCGGAGTCTACCAGACCGCTCCTTACGGCGATGGCTCTGATCTCCTTGCCCTTGGGCACGGTCACATAGCAGTCGTTGGACCACTTGTTGTCGGAGCCGAGCGCGATCCTGCCGTTCACGACGTGGAGCTTGCTGTCTACACCGTGACGGATCTCGGGAGTAGTGCCGTCGGTGGTATAGATGATGAAGGAATCCAGATCGTTGCAGAAGATGCGGTATTTGTCGTCGCCCTTAGCCTTTACGACTCTCGGAGTAACGATCTTGATGTTGTTGAAGCCGTACTTTGCTACTGCATCGCTCCATGCGCCGTTCTTGTAGGATCTGCAGTACAGGCTGTACTTGCCGGGAACGTCGATGTATACGGTGGTACCGGGCTTTACATGCTTGCTCTTGAGAGTAGTTGCAGAAGTGCCGATCTCATAGTATATCTCTACGTTGGGATCGGGGCAGCTGAAGGTCACGAGCCTGCCGCCGAATACGTGAGTAGCGGAGTAGGTGGGCTGTGCTACATAGGGCTTGTCGATGATGATCCTGGTAACAGGGCCCCATGCGCCGTCATCGTATGCGCGAACGTATACCGAACCATAGTAGTAACCGAAGTCTACGGTGCCGCCGTTGGGGATGCTGGGGTCATCGGTGGTCAGCGTGGAACGGTTATCCAGAGTGTAGTATATCCTTACGTGGGGGTCGTCGGAGGTGAGAACAGCAGTAGTGCCCGTGTCGGTCTTGTTGATCGTGTAGTCTACCGTAGCGTCGGTGCGGGCAGGCATACCCAGAGGACAGGTGATGTCATAGCAATAGCCGGACTTGTTGAGCGGGTAGTAGAACTTGCTGTTCTGGGGCAGGTCGCCAAGGCCCTTGTAGTCATCGGCGATGGTGCCGTTGGGGATGTGTATATGTACGAGAGGATCGCCTGTGAAAGCGTTGTTGGCGATGGATGTCACACCGGAGGACAGATCCAGATACTTCAGGCGTGAGCAGTCGCGGAACGCTTCATAGCCGATGCTGTCGATATTCTCGGGTATGGTAACGGCCTCGATGCCGGAGCAGTTAGCGAACACGCCCTCGTCGATGTAGCTGATGCCTGCGGGTATGGTCAGCTGCTTGAGGGAGGAGCATCCGTCGAACGCATGTACGCCGATGGTGCGGACGCTGTCGGGGATGTTGGCATAGGCCATATTGGAGCAGTCATAGAAGGACCATGCACCGATGGTGGTAGTACCGTCGGGTATATCTATCCCCTTGAGGCTGCTGCAGTTGTAGAACGCACGCTCATCTATGGTGAGAAGGTTCGAGGGGAGCTTTACGGACTGCAGGGAGTAGTCGTTCTCGAAGGCAGACTTGCCTATCCTTGTCACTGCATCGGGTATGGATACGGTGGTAAGGCTCACGCAGTTCTCGAATGCGAAGTCGTCGATCACGGTGACGCTTTCGGGGATATCGGTGTTCTCCAGGAGCTGACAGTTGTTGAAGGCATACTTGCCTATGCTGCGTACCGTATCGGGCAGCGATACATCGGTGATCGCATAGCAGTCAGCGAAGGCATAGTCGCCGATGGAGGTCACGCCGTTGATGTAGACTACCTTGATGGTATCGCGGTACTTGTAGAAGGGGGAGGTGTGCAGAGCGTAGTCTGTCATCCTGCCTGTGTCGCTGATGACCAGGTCGCCGTTGGTGAAGAGCTTCCATGTGGCGGAGTTGCCGCAGGTGCCCTCGTCTACCATGACGAGCGCCTGATAGGAGGCTTCATCTGTTGCCAGCGTATCGGGCTGTGCTGTCTCTGTCTGCTCCTCTGCGGATACGCCTGCTGCGGTGCTCATGCATACGCAGATGGCTGCCATGAGAGCAGCGATCTTCTTTTTGTTCATAGTATCATCCTTTCGCTGTTTGTATATGATGTTTGATCATACTTATTTATAAGATACGGGATGACCCGTTATCCTTCATCCGGATCTTCATCGGGGTCTGCCAGCCTGATCCTCAGCTCCTCGCTGTCGGAGAAGCCGCTGCGTACAGCTATCGCACGCACCTTGGTGCCTATCAGGAAGGGTATGCGTGCCTCGCCCTTGGTACGGGTGCCGTTGGTGATGGACGGTACGCTCTCATCCGTGGTGTATATGATATAGCTGTCGGGGGTGGAGGATCTGATCACCAGCATATCCCTGTCCTGCGAGGCTTGGGGCTTTGCGCAGTCTGGGATCTTGAGTATCAGCCTTGACACGTTGGACCATCTGCCGTTGAGATATGCTCTGGCATAGAGCGTGCCGTAGAAGTGGCTGAAAACTACGCTCTTGCCGGGCTTTACCTTGTGGTCGTCCGTGGTGAGGCTCGATGTGGTGGTGGAGAAGTATATGTCCGCCGTGCTGTAGTTGGTGTCGAACACTACCTTCCTGCCGCCGAAGGTGCCTGTCACCGTGAATGAGGGAGGTGCAAGGAAGCTATCCAGCGTCATCTCCGCCACGGGACTGTCTGTAAAGCAGCTGCGTATCGCTATGGCGCGTATCATCGGGAAGCTGCTCAGCTTGACCTTGATCT
>JAFYEQ010000363.1 GCA_017544185.1 Oscillospiraceae bacterium | reverse complement strand
ACGGCTTCGGCGAGCTGACAGTCGTCGGTAAAGTCCAGACCGTGCTCGTTGGCGAAGTTGACGCCCTCGAAGTACCTGCGCTTTGAGAATATCTGAGGCGTCTGTATGATATACAGTCTCCTGCGGTCGGGAGTATCCACCACAAGAGCGTCGGACACGTCCTTGATGGTGTCCTTTACGGGCACTCCCGGTACAGCTCCACCGAACACTTTGGCGTCACGTATACACCTGCGTATCACATCGGGCGATACCAGCGGACGTGCGCCGTCGTGTACGGCCACCAGCTCCGTCTCGCGGGAAACGAGGCGCAGAGCGTTTATCACGGACTGCTGACGGGTATCCCCGCCATCGGCGATAGCCGTGAGCTTGGTGATACCGTGCTCCTTTGCCAGAGCGGCGATGCGCTCATGATCGGAGGGCTTTGCAGATACGATGATCTCGCGCACCTCGCCTATACCCTCGAAGGCCAGCATAGAACGTACTATGACGGGCACGCCGCACAGCGGGACGAACTGCTTGTCTATGCCGTTCATGCGGGAAGAGCTCCCCGCTGCGGCGATGATGACGGATACCATCAGCGATGTCCTCCGTGTCCGCCGCCGCCGTGATGACCGCCGGAGAAGCCTCCGCCGCCGCTGTGTCCGCCGCCGCTGGAACTGCTGACGGTGTAGCTGTAGTGACGGGTATTGACCAGCAGGGTCTGTCGGTCATACATATCCATCGAGTTCTTGTCGAGATACTCGTTGGCATCCACGGGTGTGGGCTTGCTGTAATCTGCCACCACGCATATCGCTATGAAAAGAGCGATAAGGAAGGCGATCACAAAGGCTATGATAAGATGTGTATCGCTATGGTCGGGCACCTCGTCGGGCACCTCATAGTACCCGTCGGAGTTCAGTACCAGCCCGTGTACCTCGGAGGCCGATACCTCGCCCTTGTTATAGCACGCCACAACGTTATTTATGAAGGCCTTGGCGGTGCCAAGATCGTCATAGTCAAAATAGTGGCTCTCTATGTCTTTGATCATGGCGTCGAAGCGGTCGCCTACCACGTACTTACGGGGCTCGTTGGCTACGCATACGTACCTGTAGCCCACGTCGCATAGGAACAGCACGCTGTTGCTGCTGCGCCCGAACACCTCATCGGTGATCTCCTCCGCCTTTTCGCCTGCCTCGGTCTCGGCGATATACTCGCCCTTGGTCTCGGGGTCGTAGTCATAGTCACAGGTGACGATGCCGATGTTCCAGCCGGTGGTATCAGCTGCCTCCTGCATCAGGTCTATGATGACCTGATCGTCGGGATACAGATCCAGACGGTCGTCCAGATACACCTCAGCCGACACGCATACCCTGCACAGCAGTATCATACCCAGGGCGGCTATGACAGATATGATATTCTTCATCCGTCCGCCTCCCTACGCCAATATGCTGATGATGCCGAAGGCTATGAAGCCGAGCACCACCGTGAGCACAGCTACCAGCACGGCCAGCTTTACGATGGACACAGGATACTGGCCCACAGCCTTGCCGGTCTGACCGTTGAGAGCGAAGTCATAGAACTTGCCGCGGCACTTGTAGGTGAAGAACCATACCGGCAGGAGCATATAATGCCACTTGGTAGACAGGAGCCTCACGTTCTTGTTGGTGACGACCACTGCTCCGGGGCCGTGTATATCCGCAGTCAGCTTGGCCACGGCGCTCTTCTCTACTCTCTCGCGTATACGCGGGAGCACCTCGGTCTTGTCCACGTCGTACTTATCGCATAGAAAACCCGACAGGTAGGACATCTCGAAGTCCCTGAGGTCCTTGTAGTCAAAGGGCTCGATGGCGTCCATGATATCGTCGTCTATCTTCTTCGAGCCGTCGGCGGGTATGCCCTCGTAGTACATCTTAGCGGAGCGCGAATGCTTATAATGGCGCTCCGTGACTTCAACGCGGT
>JAFYEQ010000362.1 GCA_017544185.1 Oscillospiraceae bacterium | reverse complement strand
ATGGCGCCGGCGGCGGGAAGAACGGCTGCAAGACCATACAGATCGCGTCGGACATACAGGACAAGTACGGGGTAGAGAGCGTAGCGCATATGCCCTGTATAGACCTGACCAAGGAGCAGGCGACACAGATCCTCGACAGTATGCGTGAGCACGGCATAGAGAACGTGCTCGCCCTGCGGGGAGACAGGCGGGACGATGCGGTACTGTCCGAGGACTTCCGCCATGCCAGCGACCTTATACGCTTCATCAAGGACCGCTACGACTTCAATATCATCGCAGCCTGTTATCCCGAGGTGCATCCCGAGAGCACAGGAGCTATAGACGATCTGAAGTGGCTCAAGTATAAGGTGGACTGCGGAGCCGATCATCTTATAACTCAGCTTTTCCTTGACAACAGCTACTTCTGCGACTTTCGCGAGAAGGCACGTATAGCAGGTATAGATGTGCCCATAGAAGCAGGCATCATGCCCGTTACCAACAAGCGACAGATAGAACGTATGGTCAAGCTCTGCGGCGTAGAGCTCCCCAAGAAGTTCGTCCGTGTGCTGGAGAAGTACGAGCATAACGAGACCGCTCTTCGCGATGCAGGCATCGCCTACGCCATAGACCAGATCACAGATCTGATCGCCGAGGGCGTGGACGGGATACATCTGTATACCATGAACAATGCATATATCGCTCATAGGATCTATGACGCAGTGCAGAGCCTTATCTGTGCCGACGTCATCGCCTGACATAACAACACTGTCCCCTCGTGGTCACACGAGGGGACAGTGTTATGTAAACACCGGATAAAAACGGTCTTTGGTATCCTTATCAGCGATCATACCGTAGGGAGGGGAATTGTCCCCGCCGCTCGAGCTGATCATCATCCAACAGATCCCGTGTATAGCGGGAAGCCGTCTTCTGCCTTTGCCACAGCTTCTTCGAGGCTCATGCCGTGGAAATGCCCTGCCGCGAAGTTGCGTCCCGATCTCTTGTCGTCCACGAAAGCACCGACTATAACTCCTGGCAGGGAGGATGCAGGATCGTTGGGAGCATGCTGCCCTCCGAGATCTGTGCGGCACCAGCCCGGGTCAGTTATGTTTATCATAATATCCGTGCCGTCGTACTTGTTGGCAAGATCCATGGTGACCTTGTCGAGAGCCGCCTTCGACGCGGAATACCCCGCCTGCTCGGGCTCATGGCGTATGCCGCTGGTGGTATTGACTATGCGGCCGAAGCCCCGCTTTTCCATAAGGGGCAGAAAATGGTATACGATCATCATGGGAGCGATGGTGTTTATCTTGAAGCTCTCCTCGTAGTCTGACGGGGGAGTGGTGAGCGGGTCTGTGCGATACGCCACCTGTATCCCCGCGTTGTTCAGCACTATGTCCACGTCTACACCTAGAGCGTCTATATCTTTGAGCATCCGCTCTACCTGTGAAAGGTCAGAGAACTCAGCGCCTACAGCGTATGCCTGTACGCCATAGCTCTTGACTTCCTCGAGGATCTTGTCGCAGTGAGCAGCAGTGCGACCGTGAAGTATCAAGTTGCAGCCCCGCTTTGCCATAGCTGCCGCAGTACCGTAGCCTATGCCTCTCGCAGCCCCTGTGATGAGCGCCCAGCGCCCCTTTACGTCTACCATGTGAAGTTCTCCTTTGCCTTGTCCAGTGTCTCTATAACTTTGTCGCAGAACCTGTCGAAGTCTTCATCCTCCGTCTGACGATCCTCATGGGCCATGATATAGTCTACAGCCATCTTTATGCCCTCTTCCGGACGGATCTTACAATCGAACTCAGGCACCAGCGACTTGATCTTGGTATTATCAAAGACCACGGATACCGTCTTGTCGCCCAAGAGACCGCCGATGAAGTCGTACTTGTTGGAGGACATTTCAGCCAGCATGTCCGAGGGTACATAGTAGGGTTTGAGCTCTACGCCCAGAGCGCCAGCGATAGCCTTATATATAACGTTCCAGGGCACACTGAAGTCCGAGGTGATGTGGTATGCCTCGCCTATAGCCTTCTCTTTGCCTATGAGCCCTGCATATCCTACCGCGAAGTCGCTGTTGTGAGTGATCGTCCACAGTGAGGAGCCGTCGCCGTGGATGAGGACAGGCTTGCCTTCCTTTATGCGTTTTACCACCTGATAGCTGCCCTTTGAGCCGTGTACGCCCAGCGGGACGCTCCTCTCGTCGTAGGTATGCGATGGACGGACGATAGTCACCGGGAAGCCGTCCTCGCGGTATCTCTCCATCAGGTAGTCCTCGCACTTCTTCTTGTTGCGGGAGTACTCCCAGTAAGGATTCTCAAGAGGAGTCTCCTCGGTGATCAGATATACCGTCTGAGGCTTGATGTATGCCGATGCCGAGCTTATGT
>JAFYEQ010000361.1 GCA_017544185.1 Oscillospiraceae bacterium | reverse complement strand
GGGCATAGAAGAGATCGCCTTCATGTGCGGCTACAAGAGCCCCGTACACTTCTCCCGCCAGTTCAAGCAGATCAACGACAGCTCCCCAAAGGAATGGCGCATCATGAACAACGAGAGTTGAACGTTAAGAGTTGAGAGTTGAGATGACGGGGACGGCTATCCCGTAGGGACACATTTTTCCCGTAGGGGCCAACGGGTCTCCTACGGAGCCCTCGTGTCGGCCCTCCCCACTTCCGGCTCCTATCCATCCGGCCGCTATAACATCATATTTATAGGATATGTTAAACAAATAATAGCATATCCTATTTTATTTATCGCATCCTTGTGCAATAATAGTATAACATCGTTATGGTAAACATAAAGACATACACAAGGAGTATCAGGATGTTCCAGTTGAGATGGCTGTGGGAGAACATGAAGGGCGTAAGGCGCAACTATATCATAGCCCTGTGCCTTTCGGTCATATGCAATATACTTTATATCGCATCTCCCTATTTCCAGTCCCGTATAATAGATACGTTCATATCCAATGAACACGCCGCAGAGAACCTTGCCCTGCACAGAGACCTGCTCTTCGGGCTCATCGCGGGGATGCTGGGCTTCACCCTGTTTCGGACGGTGCTGCAGTATTCATGCAATATGTACTATGAGAAGGCATCCCAGAGCATGATCTACAGGATACGCACTCATCTGTTCAGGCGCATCGAGCATCAGGACATGGCGTTCTACGACCGTTTCCGCACAGGCGACCTGATGACAAGGCTCACAGGCGACGTGGATATGGTGCGCCATATGGTGTCATGGGTGATCAAGGGCTGTGTAGAGTCCATCACGCTCTTCACCGCCTCCATAGTCTACTTCTTCACCATAGACGTGCGTACCGCACTGTGCATACTCGCCATGACCCCTGCGATATTCTTCATCACACGCAGGCTCTCCGCCAAGGCAGGCCCCGCCTACCGCAAGGTGAGAGATACCTCCTCCGCGCTGAACACCGCCGCTCAGGAGAACATATCGGGCAACCGCATTGTCAAGGCCTTCGCCCGTGAGGGGTACGAGCGGGAGAAGTTCCGCAGGCACGACGAGGAGTACCGCAAGGCAAATATCGACGCTGCATTCGTATGGCTCCGCTATCAGCCCCTGATCGAGATGGCCGCAGGCGCTCTCAGCGTGATACTGCTCCTGTGCGGCGGCTTCTTCATGATCCGTCAGCACCTGACCATGGGCCAGTACGTGGCCATATCCGGACTGCTGTGGGCAGTGAGCAACCCCATGAGACAGATGGGCAACTACGTCAACGACCTGCACCGCTTCATGGCCTCTGCACGCAAGGTCATAGAGGTATACTACGAGGCTCCCCGTATCGTTGACCGCGCTGATGCCCGGAACAAGGACAAACTCCGCGGCGAGGTGGAGTTCTGCCATGTGTCCTACTCCGTAGGCGGCAAGCGGATACTCGACGATATCAGCTTCCATATAGCCCCGGGCGAGCATGTGGTGATCATGGGCGCTACCGGCGCCGGCAAGACATCGCTGATCAACCTTATCCCCCGCTTCTCCGACTGCGAAGGCGGCGCTGTACTGGTGGACGGCGTGGACGTGCGTTTGTATAAGCTGCAGAAGCTGCGTCGGAGCATCAGCATCGCCACACAGGACGTGCTGCTCTACTCGGATACCATCGACAGCAATATAGCCTTCGGAGATACGGAACTGGCCGACGAGGAGGTGCGCAGATGCGCCGACCTGTCCGCCGCCGATGAGTTCATCGAAAAGCTCCCCGATAAGTATGACACCATAGTCGGCGAGAGAGGCGTAGGTCTCTCGGGCGGTCAGAAGCAGAGGATATCCCTGGCCCGCGCACTGGCTGTGCGCCCGTCGGTGCTGATACTCGACGATACCACCTCCGCGGTGGACATGGAGACCGAGAACTATATCAAGGACTCCCTCGACAACAGACTGGGGTTCAAGTGTACCAAGATCGTCATCGCCCAGAGGATATCCACCGCCCGCAACGCGGACAAGATCATCATCCTTGAGAACGGCAGGATCGCAGATATCGGCACCCATGAGGAGCTGATCTCCCGCGAGGGCTACTACAAGCAGATATACGATATACAGAGCGGGATATCCGCTTAAAAGCAAGAGGCATAAAGGACAAAGCTATGCGCAACAAATACGACGTGGACGAACAGCTGGAGACCCCATTCAGTTTTGAGCATCTCAAGCGTTCGTTCGTATACGTGAAAAGATACAAGGGCAAGATGGCGTGCTCGCTGCTGCTCAGCATCACCGCCGCCGTCATCGGTCTCATAGGCCCTCTGATCACACAGCGGGCACTGGACCATACCATACCCTCGAAGGATATACCCGAGCTTCTCATGCTGGCAGGGGCATTGCTCCTGTGTACCGCAGCCGCCATGCTTTGCGGCAACCTCAGCGGCAGGATCATGACCCGGGTAGGACAGAACATAATATTCGACATACGCGAGGATCTCTTCGCCCACCTTCAGGAGCTCCCCTTCTCCTACTACGACGAGCGCCCCCACGGCAAGATCCTGATCAGGGTCATAAACTACGTGGACAGCGTATCGAACATGCTCTCCAACGGTATCATCAGCTTCATCATGGAGATACTGAACATGATACTGATACTGGTGTTCATGTTCATAGTCGACTGGCGCCTCGCACTGGTAGCCATGTCGGGACTGCCTTTGTTCATGCTGATCATGTTCTCCATAAAGAAGCGCCAGCGCAGAGCATGGCAGAGCGTGTCAAACAAGTCCAGCAATATGAACGCCTACCTTCAGGAGAACATCGTGGGAGCCAGGATCACTCAGGTGTTCACCCGCGAGGAGGAGAACGCCCGTATATACGAGGAGCTCAACGACAAGTACCGCGGTGCCTGGATGGAAGCCGTGAAGTATTCCAATCTGGTATGGCCCTCCACGGACAATATATCCACTCTGGTAAGGGCAGCGCTCTTCATCGTGGGACTGGTGGTACTCCCCGCAGGGACAGTATCTCTCGGTACCCTCGCCGCCATGACGGGGTATGCCGCACGCTTCTGGCAGCCGATCATGAACCTGTCCAACCTGATGAACACGTTCATAAACAATATATCCTATCTGGAGAGGATCTTCGAGACCCTCGACGAGCGCGTGACCATCAAGGACGCGGAGGACGCAGAGCCCATCGG
>JAFYEQ010000360.1 GCA_017544185.1 Oscillospiraceae bacterium | reverse complement strand
CATAAGCGGCGTGAACGGTGTAGAGAACGCAGTGTCCCTGGGTGAGAGCGAGAAGGGCTCCTTCGATATCGAAGTCACTGTGGACGAGGACAAGGATATCAGACGGGATCTCTTCAAGCGCATAGCCGACAGAGGCTGGTACATCCTGGGGCTCAAGTCCAACGAGATGACCCTGGAGGATATATTCCTCAAGATCACCATGGGCGCAGACGTCAAGTTCAAGGACAAGAAGCCCGTGAATGAAGGGCTGCAGAGGGAACTGGCTCAGCAGATAGGCGGAGCAGTGGCTGCTGCAGAGGTGCTGAACAAGGTCAAGGACAAGACCTTTGAGTATAATGACGGCGAAGAGGCCGATGAGGGAGGCGAGGAAGAATGACCGCGATATTCAAAAGGGAGATCAGGGCGTATTTCCTCTCGCCTATGGCGTATATATACCTTACGGTGTTCTTCCTGATCAGCGGCGTATACTTCGTGATGACGAACCTTGCCATGAAGACTGCGGATATATCCTATGTGTTCTCAGGCGTGTTCGTGATGATCATGATCATGCTGCCGCTGCTGACCATGAGGCTCTTTGCGGATGAGAAGAAGCAGAAGACGGATCAGGGACTGCTCACAGCTCCCGTAAGTCTGACAGGCATAGTTTTCGGCAAGTTCCTGTCGGCGTTCTGTGTGTTCCTCATAGGACTGCTGATATACATACCCTATATCATAACACTGGGCAAGCTGGCAGGGGCTCTTCCCGTGGCTTCCATACTGTGCAATTTCCTGGGGCTCATACTGCTGGGCGGTGCGTTCATATCCATAGGTGTGTTCGTGTCGAGCCTTACCGAGTTCCAGATCGTTGCGGCTATACTGTCGTTCATCATCAATCTGTTCCTGTATATGCTGGATATGTTCGCGGGCAATGTGGACGTAGAGATCGTCAAGAAGATCATGACTGCTGTCGGCTTCTACAACCGCTACACCGAGTTCACTCAGGGCATACTCAATGTCACGAGCGTAGTCTTCTTCCTGAGCGTCATACTGGTGTTCAACTTCCTTACTGTAAGGATGCTCGAAAGAGACCGCTGGAACTGATGACCGGAAGGAGGCGTTCGTATGGCTGATAACAACGAGATAAAGACCACAGACAATGTGGATGAGGATATGGAAGAGACCGTAGACGATATGGATATCACCGAGGAGACCGTCGACGAGGCCGCAGACGAGGTGACAGAGGATACCCAAGAGCCCGATGCGGATGAGACATCTGACGACGGAGATGCCGATGCGGATGAGACGTCTGATGACGAAGATGCCGAGAAAGATGGCGCGGATAAGAAGCCCGCGGATCCCGACAAGGCGCAGAAGAGGAAGATGAGCCTCAGACGCATGAAGTACGGATCCATAGCTACCGCTATCACGATGATAGTCATCGCGGTGGTAGTAGTCATAAACGTGATACTAAATCTTGCCGCAGACCGCGTGGAGATGTCGGTGGACCATACAGGCAAGGGCACCTTTGAGATATCTCAGGAGACCAAGGATTATCTGGCGACTGTGAACGAGCCTGTGAAGATAGTCTGCATGTCGGAGGAGAACGAGTTCAAGACCTCCAACTATGTATACTACAAGCAGGCATATGAGGTGCTGAAGAAGTATACCATATACGGCGATACCATAGATCTCAAGTTCGTAGACCTGGTAAAGGATCCTTCCTATGCTCAGAGGTACGAGCAGAGCTACAAGGGCGAGCTGTCCCCCTACGATATCGTGGTGGAGAGCGAGAAGCGCATAAAGGTGATGTCGATCAAGGATCTGTACAACGTGGAGATCAACTACAATACCTTCTCTCAGGAGGTAGTATCCTCCAAGGCAGAGCAGGAGCTCACATCCGCGATCATGTATGTCACCGATCCTTCTCCCATGAAGGTAGCAGTGTTCAAGTCCGATACACAGTCCTATTCCTACGACAATGTGATGACCATGCTCACTGCCAACGGCTATGAGGTGACAGAGATAGATCCTCTGGCTGAGCCCATCCCCGAGGGTACGGACATGGTAGTCATCAATGCTCCGCTCAACGACTATGACGAGCAGATCATCGACGGTCTGTACACGTTCCTCGACAACGGCGGCGCACTGGGCAGGAACTTGATATACATCGCAGACAGCACCCAGAAGGGGACGTCCAACATAGATGCGTTCCTTGCTGAATGGGGCATAAAGGTAGGCAGCGGCGTCATAGGCGACGATGACTCGGCTAACCGTCAGACCGCCCGCAGCTACTACATCATACGTGACTACATAGGAGAGAACGACTATTCGGCCAACGTGCCTCAGAAGGATCTCCCCGTCATAGACTACCAGTCAAGGCCCATAGAGCTGCTCTTCGATACCAAGGACACCCGTTCCACTGTATCACTGCTTTCCACTGCGGACACGGCCTTTGTGTTCACACAGGAGCTGCAGGCAGAGTATGAGCAGGGCAACGAGGTGGAGATACCTCACGGCAGTTACGTTACATGGGCACTGGGCAAGAAGTATGTCTTCAACAGCGACAACATCCCCGTATACAGCAACGTGCTGGTCATAGGCTCCGGCGAGACCCTGGATGAGTCCATGACCGAGACCACATACTTCAACAACGGCGACTACTTCATGTCCGTGGTCAATACCATGACAGGCAAGAATACCGGCATATCCATAGTTTCCAAGGATCTTACCTCCGAAACCTTCGATCTTGATGAGGCGACCTTCGACAAGTACCGCACCATCTATATGATCGTGATACCCGTAGCGGTAGTCATCATCGGTGCTGTGGTATTCGCAAGAAGGAGAGCAAAATGAAGTCGAAGATAAAGCTGCTCATCGGTGTATCTGCGGCACTTCTCCTGCTGATCGCTGTGGTCGTGATACTTCTGCTGACAAAGCCCGGTGACGACCCGGACGCAGAGGTGTCCGAGACCACTGTGACCACGAGCCAGTCAAGGCTCCTGTACGAGAAGGCACAGTCCGACATAAGCGAGATAGATATCACCAACGAGAAGGGCAGTTACAAGATCAAGAAATACGCAGATGATGCATGGTTCGTGGAGGAGTTCGCAGGGCTCGTACACGATACCAACAATATATCCTCT
>JAFYEQ010000359.1 GCA_017544185.1 Oscillospiraceae bacterium | reverse complement strand
TCGTCCTCGATGGTGTATATGAACTCACCTGTGGGAGCAGTGCCGTTCTTTTCCACATATGCATCATAGCCTGCTACGATGCTGTCTGCCTCCGACCACGCATCAGCCAGTTCCGTGTACTCCGCAGTGCCGTTGCCGAAGAGATGGAAGCCGTCGCCGAATATGCAGTCATTGGTGAAGTCTGTAAGAGGCGCTCCTATGCCAACCATAGCTACCCAGTATACCACGAACATTATCGCAGCGAATATAGGCAGTCCCAGCCATCTGTTGGTGACGATACGGTCTATCTTGTCCGACGTGGTCAAACCGCCCTTGTTCTTTTTCTTGTAACAGGACTTGATCACCTCAGCGATATAGATATACCTCTCATTGGTGATGATGCTCTCCGCATCATCGTCCAGCTCCTTCTCTGCAGCAGCGATGTCCTGCTCGATGTGAGCCAGCACGCCCTCCGATATCCCCAGCTGCTCGATGACCTTCTCGTCGCGCTCGAACACCTTGATCGCATACCAACGCTGCTGTTCCTCGGGCATACTGTGTACCACAGCCTCTTCGATGTGTGCTATCGCATGCTCCACGGGGCCCGAGAACTTGTGCATGGGGATCGTCCTGATGCCCTTTGCCGCTTCTACAGCAGCCTGAGCCGCTTCTTCTATGCCCGTGCCCTTGAGGGCGGATATCTCTACCGCCTTGCATCCCAGCTGACGGGAGAGCTCTGCAGTATCTATCCTATCGCCGTTCTTTGCGACGATATCCATCATATTCACTGCCAGCACGACGGGTATCCCCAACTCTGTGAGCTGTGTGGTAAGATACAGGTTGCGCTCCAGATTGGTACCGTCTATGATGTTGAGTATAGCATCGGGACGCTCACCGATCAGATAGTTTCGCGCTACCACCTCTTCGAGAGTATAGGGCGACAGGGAGTATATACCGGGCAGGTCTGTGATAGTCACATCGCTGTGCTTTTTCAGCTTGCCCTCCTTCTTCTCCACCGTTACCCCGGGCCAGTTGCCTACGAACTGGTTCGACCCCGTAAGGGCATTGAACAGCGTAGTCTTGCCGCAGTTCGGGTTGCCCGCAAGGGCTATCCGTATATCCATGATACCGATCCTTCCTTTGTGTTTCTATAGATAGCTAAAGCTAACTCATATGCGATAAAAAAGGGTATGTCAGCATACCTCGATCATCTGCGCATCTTCCTTGCGTATAGACAGCTCATACCCGCGCACCGTGACCTCTATGGGGTCTCCGAGGGGTGCCACCTTGCGGATATATACTTCTGTGCCCTTTGTCATGCCCATATCCATGATCCTGCGCCTTACCGCGCCTTCACCGTGTACCTTCACTACCGTGACGGTCTGGCCTATGGCCTTATCTCTGAGAGTATCCATCGTTCCACCTCATATCATTATCTTTCTTGCGAGCTCATCACCTATGGCTACCCGCGAGCCCTTTACATTGACGATAACATTGTCTCCGAGCTTGGAGACGACGCTGACTGTGCCTCCCACATGAAAGCCCAGATCCTCCAGATGCTGTCTTGTCTCGCCCGATCCGCCTATCCTGCGGATGATGAGCTCCTTGTCCTGTTCCGCCAAAGTGAGCGGCATCATCGACTCATCCTTTCTTATAATAATAGTTGTATATTGCTAACTATTAAGATGATATCACTTATCCATCCTTTTGTCAATAGGTTTTGATCCAAACGGACAAGATCTGTATGCATGACCAACTCGTTAGCTTAAACTAACTACGGATCTGTAGGATATTTATAACATGTGATACTATCCCGTTTCTAAATGATCGTTTCGAAGTAAAGGGACAAGGGGCAAGGGACAAGGGGCAAGGGACAAGAGATGCTACTGCTGACGCATTCGTTGAGATGTGGCTATCGCTACATCCTAAATAGGGGCTGATGCCACCTTACCCTGCTTCTATCCACGATATATCAAAAATAGCATTATGCAAAAGCAGATGCCCCATGAAGGAGCATCTGCTCGTGTGTATCATTCGTCTGAGCTGTCGCCCAGTGTAAGAGGCGGTATAGTGGTCTCCTCGGGTGCCGTAGTCTCCTCGGGAGCTTCGGTCTCGGTGGGAGCCTCAGTCTCTGCAGGCGCATCGGTCTCAGCAGGGATATCCTCGGATACATCTGCGGATACGTCTGTCACATCGGTGACCTCGGTCTCGGCTGTTTCCTCTGCGTCCGCATCGGAGCCGTCCTCGCCGGTGATATCGGTATCGGAGGTCTCTTCTGTCTGCTCGGTGTTGACTGTCTCTTCGGTCTCCATGCTCTCAGTATCCGAAGGCTCGGTCTCCTCGGGCTCTGTCTCCGAAGTGGTCTCCTCGGTGATCTCAGGCTCGATGAGCAGAGGATCTGTAGAGAGATCTATAGGCTTATGCTCCACGCCCGCGTTGGGCTTGGGAGGCTGGGATACATAGCGTATAGAAGGCTGGTCGCCCTGTATCACGAACTCCTCGGGGTTAAGGTACAGACCGTTCTCGCGCACCTCGAAATGCAGATGGTTGCCCGTGGAATCGCCTGTGCTCCCCACGTAGCCGATGAGTTGTCCCATCTCTACATGGTCGCCCACGGAAGCTGCCAACTCTGCCTGGTGCCCGTATACGCAGAAGCGTCCATCGTCGTTCTGTATCTTTATAACATTGCCATAGCCGCCGCTCCAACCCATGGAAGCCTCTACCACGGTGCCCGCAGCAGCTGCGTATATGGGCGTACCGTAGGGTGCGGCTATGTCTATGCCCTTATGGCCGCGCCTGTCGCCGATATGAGCGGAGATGTATCCGCCGTCTACAGGCCAGCAGTACTCACCGCTTCCCATGCCCAGCTTGAACTTGGCGGCGTTGCGCCTTATGCCCATATCGGGCACGCCTATGCGCACGAGCCTGGGGACGGGGTCGGTATATATCTCTGTGTCCAGCGTCTTTCGTCTGATGATCTTGCCGCTTCGATAGGTAACGGAAGCTCTTGTACGCTTCTCGCCGTTCACGCCCTCGTTCTCGACGACGGTCTGACCTATGCGAAGGGTCGGGTCTTCTATGGTGACGGTATTATACGGCAGATCCGAACGGTATACCACGTTCTTGGTGAGCTCTACATCAAGGTACGGCTCGCTGGATGCGAACTGTATCATAGTACCTGTCTTGAGCATATTGCCCTCAAGGGTGATGGCCTGGCCGTTATAGGTGGCATAGCAGCTCTGCAGCTCCTGCAGCGTCATACCGTGGTCTTCGGCTATCTTGCTGAGGAAGTCGCCGTCCTTGACCTCGTAGTACTCTGTGGATCCTACTCTTCCGAGCAGTATCTTTATGATATCCGAAGGCGGTACCACAGCCTCGGGATCGACGTATTCCTCAAGGTCGTACACTACTTCCTTGTTGAACGCTATGGCGGTATAGCTGCCGTCGTCGAAGGACGCCATATACTTGTCAAGGGCCTCTTGGATCTGACCGTAGTCCTCGACGGCTCCGATCAGCTCATCATTGACACGGACAGCATACGCCTTTACCTTGCCCTCTATGGAGATCTCCTCTTCTTCTACGGGGACCTCCTCGGGCTTCTCATCGTACACGCTGGATATCCTGCCCTCCATAGCGCGGGCCAAGTCTCGCTCGTCTATTATGTTCGACGCGCTCGACAGTGGTATGATGGACAGGGACGCATTGACGTAATAGTCCCCGTTGGTATCATAGTAGCGCACTCTGTCGGCCACTACCCTCTGGGCCTGCCCGAGCACATCGTCGCCGCTGATGACGCCCAGCGACTCACCGTCGTAGCTCACTTCCACGCCGTAGTCTATGGCTCCGAAGCGGCTGACCGTGAATATCAGTGCGGCAGCAGATGCCATCGGGAACAGTATATTAG